>DATKKJ010000211.1 GCA_035543055.1 Terriglobales bacterium
TCCTGGGCGCGGAGGGCAACCGCGAGTTCCTGCTGTACGCAAGGTTCGAATGAAGGCAGCCGCGATCATCTCGAAGCCGGCAGAGAAGACCAATGCCGTTGCGCCGCAGGTAGCCAAGTGGCTGGGCGAGCACGGCTATAACGTCTTCGTGGACCGGGAGACCGCCGCCCAGGCGCCGGGCTACGAGGTGGTGGAGCGGGAGAAGCTGGCGGAGAAGCAGCCCGAGTTCGTCATCGTGCTGGGCGGCGACGGCACCATGCTGGCGGCGGCGCGCGCCGTCGCCCAGGCCGGCATCCCCATCATGGGCGTCAACCTGGGCGCGCTCGGCTTCCTCACTGAGATCCCCATCGAGGAGCTGTATCCCACGCTGGAAGCGCTGGTCGAGAACCGCTGCGCGGTCGAGCCGCGCTCCATGCTGCACGCCCACCTGATGCGCGGCACCGAGCGCGTGATGCACTACGACGCCATGAACGATGTGGTGGTGGCCAAGAGCGCCATCGCCCGCATCGTGGAATTCGAAGTGACGGTGGACGGCCAGCTGGTCACCAACTACAAGGCCGACGGGATCATCGTCTCCACCCCGACCGGCTCGACCGCCTATTCGCTGGCGGCGGGCGGGCCCATCGTGTCGCCCGGAGTCAACGCGTTCATCATCACGCCCATCTCGCCGCACTCGCTGACCAACCGGCCGCTGGTGGTGCGCGACGACCGCGAGATCGCCATCCTGGTGAAGAGCGTGGGCGAGGAAGCGTTCCTCTCCATCGACGGCCAGACCGGCGAACCGGTGCTGGACGGCGACCGCATCACCTGCAAGAAGTCCGCGCGCAACGTGCGCCTGCTCAAGCTGGGCAAGCGCACCTTCTTCGACGTGCTGCGCATGAAGCTGAGCTGGGGACAGAGATAGTCACGCTACTCGGGGAGTCATGAACTCCGGCACCAGTAACTCGGTTCGCGTGGTCCGTACCCTGCGCTCATGAGATGGCTGCTCAGTCTCGTACTGCTCTCACTTCCCCTGTGGGCCACTACCTACCATGTGGACAAGGTGCACGGGAGCGACTCGAACACGTGCCGGCAGGCGCAGAGCGCGGCCGCGGCGAAGGCCACCGTTTCAGGGGCATCCGGGGGGTACAGTTGCCTCGCAAACGGCCAAGCCGACGTGCTCATCATCCACGCCGGCGCCTACGCGGAGACCCTGAGCCTCACCAAGAGCGGCGCGGGCGCCGGCAGCGAGATGGTCATCAAGGCCAGCGCCGGGGACACGGTGAAGTTGAAGCGCTGGGCGCAGGGGGCCTCGCGACTCAACTACGTAAAGATCGGCGGCGACAAGGCCAACGAGGGCCTCCAGTTCACCGACCAGGGCGACCCGACCATCCGGCTCGCGGAGTTTGGGCAAAACACGAACTATCAGGCCAGCTACCTGACGATCCAGAACAGCGTCTATGGCGGCACCAATCAAGGCGGGGGCGGAGCGGCACAATGTCTGCGCGGCGGCTTTGGTGATGGCGCCATCGTCTCCCACGTTTCTGTCACCAACAACGTCTTCCAATGGTGCGGCCAGGGAGCCGACCAGCCGTGGCGAGCCGGACAGTCCTACACGAGCGCAACCGTCGTCATGCCGTCGAATCCATCTAAGCTGGCCACCAGCCGCGCCTACCGAGTGACTACGCCGGGTAGGTCGGCCGACCCAGAACCGACTTGGGCGCTCACCTGTCCGAATATCGGGAACACCTGCACCGATGGGGGCGGCGTGGTCTATACCGCCGTTGCGGGACTCCAGGCCGGGGCTGCGATCTTCGGGAACAACGTGCTTTGGGATGGGAACACATTCGTCCATCTTACCGACGGCATGCAGCAGCGCGGCGATTATTCGATCATCCGCAACAATACCTTCACTGCCAGCTATACCGACCTGGGTTGCACTTCGGGAAATCAGGCGACCAACTGCAACATGGCCTGGTATCACGTTGATTTCTTTGACATCCAAAATACCGTGCCCATGCGGTACACCCTTCTTGAGGGAAACACGCTGACTCAGAACGACAGCGCCAATGGCCACTGGGGGGTTTTCTTGGTTGCGCGAGGGAATACGCTCCGCTACGTCATGCATCGGTTCAACCTCGCTTACAACACCAACAATGGCTTCGGTCTCTATCCTGGCGGGGCGCAGAATAACTGCGAGAACTGTGTGCAGTACAACAACACCGCGGCTGACTTTGTCGGCCGTCAAGCCAAGGCCAGTTCGTGGAGCCGCTGTAGCGGCAGCGGATGTCCTAACGGGGCCTCGCTGAACAACGTCTATGACACGGTCACGATCTGCGGTTCCGATGTCCTCGGCGCGGTCGGCGACACGCTTTACGACTACGACCTCTTCTACCAGAAGACCTGTCCGTCCATGCCCTTCACCGGTGAGGCGGCAGCTGAGAGGCATGCCATCCGCAACGTGGACCCGCTCTATATGGACCGGGCCGGACGTAACTACCGGCCGCGAGACAAGAGCCGCCTGATCGGCGGCGGGCGGTATCTGGCTACGATTGATGCCAGCGACCCGGGCGCAGGCACGACGCTGGTCCTGAACAAGAGCACCCACGATGCCAAGTTCTTCGCGGACGGCAAAGGCGGCTCAGGCTCGGCTATTGGCGCGACCAACACGGCCGTCGGTGATTACATCGCGGTCGGCAACGGTTCCTGCTCAACAGCGGCGGAGCACACCGCACAGATTACCGCCATCAACTATGCGACGGACACGCTGACCACCGATGTGGCTATCAGCTACGGGCGGGCATCGGCGCACGTCGTCTGCCTGTGGAAAGACTCACGAGGGAACGTGGTGCCCGGCCTGGAGGGTTCGGGTGCGACCCCGAACATTGGGGCGCTCGCTTCGACGCAATCCGACGCCACGCCACGCCCGGCTTCCCTGACTTTCCCGAATACTCGGGTCGGCGATAGCAGCACAGGGCAGGTGGTTACGCTGACCAACACCAGCAACGCCACCCTCAGAATCTCCAGCATCAGGATTTCAGGCGACTTTGCCAAGTCCACCACCTGTGGCGGGACGCTGGCAGCGTTTGCCTCCTGCACCGTGACCGTGACCTTCACCCCCACCGCGCCGGGAACGCGCACCGGCACCCTGATCTTCAGCGATGACGCCCCGGACACGCCGCAGACGGTGCGCCTGTCGGCCAAGGCGCGCCTCAGCGGGCATTAACGATAGCGCTCACCGCGCCAGCGCTCTCGCACACAGCTCATTGCTCGTTGGCGATGAGGTCGCGGATGGTTTCGCGCATGCGCAAAACCGTGACCCTGGAGCTGTCCACCAGCACCTCGGCGGGACGGGGGCGGGAGTTGTAGTTCGAAGCCAGCGACATGCCGTAGGCGCCGGTATCGAGCACCAGCAGGAGCTCGCCGGGCTCGAGGGCGGGCAGTTCGCGGTCGCGAGCCAGAAAATCGCCGGACTCGCAGACCGGGCCGACCACGTCCCAGTCGTCGGTCGTGGGTCGTCGGTCGTCGGCCGCAACGGGCAGAATGCGATGGTAGGCGCCGTAGAGCGACGGCCGGAGCAGATCGTTCATGGCGCCGTCCACGATGGCGAACTTGTGTTCGCCATTGGCCTTGATGTACAGCACGCGGGTGAGCAGGGCGCCGGCGGGGGCGACGATGGCGCGGCCGGGCTCGAGGATGAGGTGCACGCGCAGCTTGCGCAGCGGCGTGGTGATCGCCTTGACATAGGCCTTGGCGCGCGGCGCCAGCTCATCGGCGTGGTGGTAAGAAATCCCCAGGCCGCCGCCGGCGTCCACGTAGCGGATGTGGTGGCCGTCGAAATGGAGCGCGCGCACCAACTCCGCGACCCGCTCCATGGTGGCCTCGAAGGGTTCCATGTCGGTGATCTGCGAGCCGATGTGGACACTGACGCCCGCGACCTCCAGCCACCGCTCGCGGGCGGCCTGGGCATACAGCGCGCGGGCCTCGCTGACCGGCACGCCGAACTTGTGCTCGCGCAGGCCGGTGGAGATGTAGGGATGAGTTTCGGCGGAGACGTCGGGGTTCACGCGGAGGGCGATGCGCGCCATTTTCTTCAGCCTGGCGGCACGCTGAGCGAGCAGGTGCAGCTCGCCTTCGCTTTCCACGTTGAACATGAGGATGTTCGCCCGCAGGGCGGCGTCCATCTCTTCAACCGTCTTGCCCACGCCGGAAAAGACCACGGTGGCGCGTTTGGCCGCCTTCTGCACGCGGGCGAGTTCGCCGCCGGAGACGACGTCGAAGCCGGAGCCCAGCCTGGCCAACAGGCGCAGGATGCCGAGGTTGGAGTTGGCTTTGACCGAATAGCAGATGCTGTGCGGGAAGCGGCCGAGAGCCCGGTCGAAGGTGCGGTAACGCTCGCGGATCGTGCTTGCCGAATAGACGTAGAGCGGCGTGCCGTATTTCTCGGCCAGGCGGGGCAAGGGAACGCGCTCGCAGTGAGCGATGGCTCGCTTGTAGGTGAAGCCCGGGGGACGCACGGCGTTATTTAACCACGGAGGACACGGAGGACGTGGGGAAACAAACGAACAAGAGCAGCCGCAGATGAACGCAGCTAACCGTAAGGCGCGCCCGCGTTTCGGCGGTTATCGTTTCCTGCCTGATCTAATGGCCTTGGGCGCCGGAGGCTTGATCTTGATGGCGACGACGGTCTGGTCGTCGAAGGGGTCGGAGCCGGCGGCGTGCCGGGCGACGGCGTCGAAGATGGCGGTGACGATATCGTCGGCGGAGCGAGTGCAACTGGCCTCGACGATCTGCTCGATGCGGGAGCGGCCGAAGAGGTCGCCATCGCTGCTCACGGCGTCGGTGATGCCGTCGGAGAAAAACACGAAGACGTCGTCGGGAGCGGGGCGGAGGCTGATCTCGTCGTACTCGGCGTCGGCGAACAAGCCGAGGGGCAGGCCGGTAGATTCGAGAGCCTCGACCTTCGCGCCGCGGCAGTAGATGGGGCGGGGCAGGCCGGAGTTGGAGATCCGCATGAGCCCGTCTTCGTCGCTCCAGACGGCGTAGATGATGGAGACGAACTGGGCATCCACGGCGCGCTCGGCCAGCGCCAGGTTGATCATGGAGAGCATCTCGTTGGGAGCGGGCTCCATGTCGGCGTTGGAGCGGAGCATGCCGCTGACCAGCGCAGCGTAGAGCGCCGCCGGCGCGCCCTTGCCGCTGACATCGCCGATGACGATGGCGACGGAGCGCGAGGAATACTCGAGGAAGTCGTACATGTCGCCGCCGATGGTCTGGGCGGGAACGAACTTGGCGGCCAGCTCGGCCCTATTCATGGTGGGGCAACACTGGGGCAGAAGGCGGAACTGGATCTCGCGGGCCATGCTGAGGTCGCGCCCCAGGCGGGCTTCCTGCCTGGTGACCTGCTCGTAGAGGCGGGCGTTCTCGATGGCGATGGCGACCTGGGCGGCCAGCGTGGTCATCATGCGCACGTGGTCGTCGTTGAAGTATCCGCGCCGTGTGTGCTCCAGGTCGAGGATGCCGATCACCTTGCCCTTGTAGATAAGCGGAACGCAGAGCTCGGAGCGGGTCTCGGGATTGAGGCTGATGTAGCGCGGGTCTTTGCTGACGTCGGGCACGAGCACCGCTTGGGCGTGCTCGGCAGCATAGCCGACCAACCCCCGGCCCACCCGGATGTCGTGCTTTAGCTGGACGCTCTCGTTGAAGCGCAGCGAGAAGCGGTGTTGCAGGATCTTGCCGGTCGGGTCGAGCAGCAGGATGCTGAACATCTGGTAGTCGATGATGCGATTGAGCAGGTCGCCGACCCGCTTGAGCAACTGGTCGAGATTGAGGATAGAGGTGAGCTCGCGGCTGATCTCGTTCAGCAGCTTCAGGTTCTTCGCCTGGCGAGCGACCCGGGTGTAGAGTCGCGCATTCTCGATGGCAATAGCGATGCGGGAGGCGACCACGGTCAGCAGCCGCGCGTGCTCCTCGGTGAAGTAATCAACCTGGCGGGCGCTGATGTCGAGCACGCCGATGCAGCGGTTCTTGATGATGAGGGGAATGGCGAGCTCGGACCGCACCTCGGGGATGGCGACGATGTAGTTGGGGTCGCGGGTCACGTCGTTGACCAGGACGGGCTCACGGCGCAGGGCGGCCAGGCCGGTGAGCCCTTCACCGACCTTCAACCGCAGGGGCTCGGTGATCTCCGGCGGATGTCCGATCTGGAAGCGCACGCGCAGTTCCTGGGTCCGCTCGTTGACCAGGAGGATGGCGAAGATCTCGAAATCGATGACCCGGCGCACCAACTCTGCGACCCGGCGAAGCAAGGTGTCGAGGTCGAGTGTGGTGTTGACCACGTCGGCCACTTCGAGCAGGAACTGGTCGAACTTGACCCGGGAGATGGGTTCGTGGCGGAGGCGGGCAGATTTCGTGACGGGATTCAAGCGCCTCCCATGATAGCAGCGGAGCCTGTGGATCGCCGGCAGAGGCTTGGGACCTACCTGAAGGCGGGCGCGCCCAGCTCGGCCATGATGGCGGCGGCGGAGCTGGTGCCGATGCGGTCGGCGCCCGCGGCCAGCATGCGGCCGGCGTCGGCGGCGGTACGGATGCCGCCCGCAGCCTTGACGCCGGCGCGCGTGCCCACCACGCCGCGCATCAGGGCGATGTCGTCCACGGTGGCGCCGCCGTTGGCGTGGCCGGTGGAAGTCTTGACGAAATCGGCGCCGGCCGCGACCGCCAGCTCGCAAGCGGCGATCTTCTCCTCGAGAGTGAGCAGGGCAGTCTCGAGGATCACCTTCACGATGGCGCTGGCCTCGTGGGCGATGTCCACGACGCCCGCGATGTCGGCCTGGACGACCCCGCGGTTGCCGGACTTGAGGGCCCCGATGTTCATCACCATGTCGAGCTCGTCGGCGCCGAGACGCAGAGCTTCGCGGGCCTCGAAACGCTTCACCGTGGTCAGCGCCGCGCCGAGCGGAAAACCGACCGGCGTCCCCACTTTGACCGGCGTATTGCGCAGCAGGTTCACCGCCAGGGCCACGTAGGAGGGATGGACGAAGACACTGGCGAAGCCGAAGTGCGCGGCCTCCTCGCAAAGGTGAACGACGTGGGCACGGCTGGTGTCGGCGCGGAGCAGGGTACTGTCGATGACATGGGCCACCTCCTGCCACGTGCGGGACTGGGTCTGGGGAACTTCCGTGGTGGCCATCGGGATGATTGTAGCAAGTCTCCGGAGGGTGGAACACGCCACTACAGGACGTGCCTGGGCAGGATGCAGATGTCGGGCAGGTTGCGGTAACGTTCGGCGTGGTCCATGCCGTAGCCGACCACGAATTCGTCGGGGATCTCAAAGCCGACGTAATCGGCGCGCACCGGGGTGACGCGCCGCGCGGGCTTGTCGAGCAGCGCCACCGTGCGCAGGGCGCGGGGCTGGTGCGCCATCAGCACCTTGCTGAGGTAGGTCATGGTCAGGCCGGTGTCGAGGATGTCCTCCACCAGCAGGACGTTGCGGTCCTCCATGGCGACGTCCACGTCCTTGATGAGCCGCACCTCGCCGCTGTGGCGGATACCGTTGTTATAGCTGGAGACGCCGAGGAAGTCGAAGGTGGCGTCGAGCTGGATGCTGCGGGCCAGGTCGCTGAGGAACACCGAAGCTCCTTTCAGCACGCCCAGCAGGACGAGCGACTGCCCGGAGAAATCGCGCGTGATGTCGGCCCCGAGCTCGGCGACGCGGCGCGCGATCTGCTCGCGCGAGAACAGCACCTGCAACTCCGGCATCGGCATGACCACATTCTACTCGTGCGTTCGGCAGTCGCGTTGCGGCGTGGAAGGCAGGGCGACTAGAATCCTTTCGTTTTGAGTGTCAGGAGGAAGTCGTCATGGCATTGCCGGAACTCAAGCAACTGGTGGACGAGGCTAAGAGGAACATCAAGGAGATCGACGTCAACGAACTGCGGCGCATGCAGAAGTCGGGACAGGATTTCACGCTCATCGACGTGCGCGACCATCCGGAGGTGGCCAACGGCATGATCCCGGGAGCGAAGCACCTGACGCGCGGCATGCTGGAGGTCAACATCGACCAGATCACCACCGACAAGAACCGGCCCCTCGTGCTCTACTGCGGCGGCGGGACGCGCTCGGCGCTGGCGGCGGACAGCTTGCGGAAGATGGGTTTTAAGAACGTGATCTCGGTGGCCGGCGGCTGGAAGGCGTGGAAGGAGAGCGGGGCGTGATGAAGCTGAACGGAGTGAAGCTGACCTGGCTGGGACACGCGACCTTCAAGGTGGAGACACCGTCGGGCGACCGGGTGCTGATCGATCCGTGGGTGATGGGCAATCCGATGTGCCCGCCGAAGAGCAAGAAGTTCGACAAGATCGACACCATGCTCTGCACCCACGGGCATTTCGACCACATCGGCGACGCGGTGGAGCTGGCCAAGCAGCATGATCCCACGGTGGTGGGCATCTTCGAGCTGTGCACCTGGATGCAGAAGAAGGGCGCGCAAAAGATTGCGCCCATGAACAAGGGGGGATCGCAGACCGTCAGCAACATGCGCGTGACCATGGTCCATGCCGACCATTCCTGCGGCATCCTGGACGGCGACCAGATCATCTACGGTGGCGAGGCGTGCGGGTACGTGATCGAGTTCGAGAACGGCCTGAAGGTCTATCACGCGGGCGACACCAACGTGTTCGGCGACATGCGCATCATCCATGAGCTCTACGAGCCGGAGCTGGTGATGCTGCCCATCGGCGACCTGTTCACCATGTCGCCGAAAGAGGCCGCGTACGCCTGCGAGTTGCTGAAGGCGAAGGCGGTGATACCCATGCATTACGGCACCTTCCCGCCACTGACCGGGACGCCGGCGGAACTGAAGAAACTCACCTCCGACCTTGGCATCCAGGTGATCGAGATGAAGCCGGGACAGACACTGAGCTAGTCGTCAGTCGGCAGTCGTCGGTCGGCAGCAAAGAAGAGAGGGACACAACGTGCCAGGAAAGAGGCCGCACTGGGCGATGGGTGGGATAACGAACGCAGCCGTCGAGAGCTACCTCTACGGGATGCTGCCGGAACGGGACGAAGTCCTGGCGGAGCAGGAGAGGCAGGCGGAGAAGCGCAATATCCCCATCGTGGGGCCGGCGGTCGGGCGGGTGTTCTACCAACTGGCGAAGATGGTCGGGGCGCGCACGGTGTTCGAAATGGGCTCCGCCATCGGTTACTCGACCATTTGGTGGGCGCGGGCACTGGCCGAGGGAGGCCGCGTGGTCTATACCGACGGCAATCCCAAGAACGCGGAAGAGGCCAAGGACTACTTCAAACGGGCGGGCGTGCTCACGAGCATCGACATCAAGGTGGGTGACGCCCTGGAGATCCTGTCGGAGCAGAAGAGCGAGTCCTACGACATCATCTTCAACGACGTGGACAAGCAGGATTATCCGCGGGTGTTCAAGCTGGCGGTGCCACGGCTGCGACGGGGCGGATTGTTCGTGACCGATAACGTGCTGTGGAGCGGCAGGGTGGCCAAGGGCAGTCCCGATGAACGCACCAAGGCCATCCTGGAATTCAACCAGCTGCTGTATGGATCGAAGGAGTTGTTCACCACCATTCTCCCGCTGCGCGACGGAGTAGCGGTGGCGATGAAGCTCTAGATCGATTGGACGGGAAGCAGGGTGAGGTCTTCGACCAAGCCTACTTCCTTCTGCAGGAACGGCTCGCCATATTTCACCCCAGCCATCAGTCCGTAGAAGCGCGCCATGGACTCGACACGGGCGCGGATTTCCTCATTGCGCGGAAAATCAACCTTGCCGGCTTCCTGGTCGAGGTACTGGGACCTGTAGGCGAAGATGGACTGCATGCGGGCCTCGAACTGGTCGGTGATGTCCACGATGAAAGTAGGGCGGACGTCGAAGTAGAGCGTGGCGTAGATAATCTTGAAGGGGCGGTGCGGGGGCAGCGTTTCACGTGTCGCGTTTCGCGTTTCACGTCCTTCACTGACATCCAGCTTGGCGAGGCCGGCCAAGAAGCAAGCTTCGTATCCGAGGGTAGAGCAGGTGTAGTGGTCGGGGTGGCGGCCCTGCCAGTAGGGAAGGATGACCACGCGCGGGCGGGTTTGACGGATGACGCGCGCCACCTTGAGGCGGTTCTCCCAGGTGTTTTCCACGCGGCCGTCGGGGATGTCGAGGGCCCGGCGCCAGGTGACCTTCAAGAGTCTTGCTGCGGCGTCGGCTTCGCGTGCACGATCCTCGGCGGTGCCGCGGGTGCCCATCTCTCCTTGGGTGAGGTCGAGGATGCCGGTGCGATGGCCGAGCTGGGCCATCTTGAGCAGGGTGCCGCCGCAGGTCTGCTCGGCGTCGTCGCGATGGGCGGCGATGGCGAGGATGTCGAGGTGGTCGGCGCGGTTCTTCATGCGGGATAAGAGACGCCCTGACGGGCGTCTCTGCCACTATTTCTTTCGTTCCACCAGGAAATGCGCCAGCTCTTTTAGGGTGGCGGCGCGCGAGCCGAAGGAGTCGAGGGCGGCGCAGCCCTGGGTCACCAAACGCGACGCCATCTGGACCGATTCCTCCACCCCGTAAAGCGCGGGATAGGTCGCCTTTTCGACTGCGGTGTCCTTGCCCGCAGTCTTGCCCAACTGCTCGGAGGTCTGGGTGACATCGAGCACGTCGTCGGCGATCTGGAATGCCAGGCCGACGGCCCGGCCGAACTCGCGCAACCGCTGGATGTCCGTGGCGCTTCCGCCGGCGTAGATGCCGCCAGTCACCAGGCTGGCGGTGATGAGCGCTCCCGTCTTGGAGCGATGGATGTACTCCAGGGTCTTGGCGTCGGGCTCGCGGTGTTCGGCCTCCAGGTCCATGACCTGCCCTCCGATCATCCCGTCGATGGTGCCGGTCGCGCGGGCGGCTTCTTCGATGACGCGGACGCGGCGCTCGGCGGGGCAGCGCAGGCGGGCCAGCACCTCGTAGGCGTAGGTCTGGAGCGCATCTCCGGCCAGGATGGCGGTGGATTCGCCAAAGGCCTTGTGACAGGTCGGCTTGCCCCGGCGGAGGTCATCGTTGTCGAGTGCCGGGAGGTCGTCGTGGATGAGGGAATAAGTATGCAGCATCTCGAGGGCGGAGCCGAGCTCTTCAATCCCCTCGGGAAGGGAGCCGGTAAGCATGCGGGCCGCCTCCAGGCAGAGGATAGGCCGCAGCCGCTTGCCCCCGGCAAAGACGCTGTGCCGCATCGCCTGGTGGATCGAGGGCGGATACTGCGTTTCCGGAGGAAGAAGACGTTGCAGAGCGGCGTCAATGGCGACGCGGCCCTGTTCGAGTGTGTCCTTGAGCATGAAAAGATGAGTATACAGGCTGCTGTCGCGGGCGGTCATCGGGGTTGGCTTGCAGCCCAAAACAAAAAGGGCGCGCCGCAGCGCGCCCCAAGTTCCGCGCAGCCGTCAGGCGGCCGCGCTGTTAGCAATGTCATTTCGCGCTACCGCCAGCACGATGGAACGAACGTCAGAGGTCTGGCAGAAATCCGACGCCCCGGCTTCCATCACCGACGGCCACATTTCTTCGTCGGGCGACCGGTGGGTGCAGACCACCAGGGTCTGCGGGAACTCACGGTGCAGCTCGGCGATGTCGGGCAGGCTGGCCAGTTCCAGGTCCACTACCGCAAGGTCGGCCCGATGCTTGGGGATGGCTGTACGCAGCTCATCCACAGTACCGGCGACCGACACGGCGCGGAAATGGGGATTCAGGGACAGGGCCAGCGCCTCTGCGCTCTTCAGGTCTCGCTGAGCGACGACGACCGTCAGGGGCTTCATACGAACCACCTTCCGAATGCGCCCGCGCCATCCCTGCGGGCGGAGAAGGCTGCGGTGGCAGGGGATCACCGCAGGCAGGTTGAGGTTCCTGAGCCAGTCACTTCTTGTGCGCCGTGGCCTTCTCTGCCGTATCGAAGGGCCCGGCTTGGAGCTTTCCGTTCTGCTTCAGCAGGACTTCGACCTTGCCCTCGGCCGCCTCCAATTCCTTGCGGCAGGAATTGGAGAGCTGGATACCCTCTTCGAAGAGTTTCAGCGCCGATTCGAGGGGCAAGTCGCCCTTTTCAAGCTCGTTGACGATCTTTTCCAGGCGCTGAAGACACTCCTCAAACTTGGGCAAGCTCTGCTCCCAAGAGTGATTCTACCCCTGTTCCGAAAAGGTCAAGCCGGAACTTTTCCACAGCGCTGAGCCGCGGTTCATTTCGGGGTGCGATCCCAGACAGGGACCTACACGCTGGCCCCGGCCGGCCGGGAGCCAAGGGCCTCGAGCACGTCCATGGCGGCGGGATAACGGCCAAGGGGGGCGCTGATCTGTGCGCCCTGGACCAGGCCGCGGACCGCCAGCAGCATCTCGCGGGCGATGGCGACCCCCTCGGCGCGGGCAGTGTCGGCGCTGGCTGCGCGCGCCATGCGGTCAATCACCGCGTCGGGCACCGAGACCCGAAGCTCGTTCTTCATGAACTCCGCGTTGCGCACGCTGACCAGCGGCCAGATGCCGGCCAGCACCGGGACGCGGCAGTGCTCGATGCGCTTGAGGAATTGCTCCAGCAGCCGGACATCGAAGACCGGTTGTGTGACGGCGTATTCGGCGCCGGCCTCGACTTTGTATTCGAAGCGGCGGACCTCCTCGTCCAGGTCGGGGGCGCCGGGGTTGGCGCCGACGCCGATGACGAAGCTGGTGGCGGTGCCGATGGGGTTGCCGCCGATGTCCAGTCCCTTGTTCAGGTTGCCTACGATGTTGACCAGGCCGATGGCGTCCACATCGAACACCGCGGTGGCGTCGGGATAATTGCCCAGCTTGGGCGGGTCGCCGGTGATGCAGATCAGGTTGTGGATGCCGAGGGCGCTGGCGCCCAGCAAATCCGACTGGATGCTGAGCACGTTGCGGTCGCGACAGGTGTAGTGCAGGACGGCCTCGATGCCGATCTGCTGCTGCACCAGCAGCGACAAGGCCTGGTTGCTCATGCGGGCCGAGGCCCGCGGGCTGTCGGGGATGTTGATCGCGTCCACCCCCATGGACTTGAGGAACCTGGCGCCGTCGAGTTCCTTGACGATGTTGGTCCCCTTGGGAGGAACGATCTCGACCATGGTGGCGAATTCGCTGTGGGCGAGCTTGGCTCCCAGACGGGACCGAGTTTCGAGCGGAGGCACCTCGGTCGGCGCTTCGGCGCGGGGCGCGGTCGCTACCTGGAACGATGTCTTGGCCTCGCTGGAACGCAAGGCGGAGCGCATGGCGCGGATGTGGTCGGGGGTGGTGCCGCAGCAGCCGCCCACGAACAGGACGCCGGCGCGCACGAACTTGCGCGCGTAGCTGGCCATGTATTCGGGGGAGCAGAGATAGATGTTGCGGCCGTCCACGGAACGGGGCATGCCGGCGTTGGGCTGGGCGGAGGTGGGCAGGGAAGTGACCCGGCGCACCCGCTCCAGGGCCTCCAGCATGGCCACCGGCCCGACGCTACAGTTGCAGCCGACGACGTCGGCGCCCCAATCGGTGAGCTTGGTGGCGAAGGTCTCCGGGCTGGAACCGTCGAGGCAGTTACCTTCCTCGTCGATGGTGACCTGGGCCACGACCGGGACCTTCGCGTCCACTTCGCGGGCGGCGAGGATGGCCTGGTGGAGTTCCTCCAGATATCCCATGGTCTCAAGGATCAGCATGTCCACGCCGCCTTCGACCAGGGCGCTGATCTGGTCGACAAAGGCGCGGCGGGCTTCTTCGCGCGCGACCTTGCCCAGGGGTTCGATACGGACGCCGAGCGGGCCGACCGAGCCTGCCACCAAGGCCTGCATGCCGCGCTTGGCGGCGTCGTGGTCGACGGCGGCGCGAGCCAGGCTGGCGCCGGCGATGTTGATGTCGCGCAGATGTTCGAGCAACCCGTGCCTTGCCAGGCGGAAGGAGTTCGCGCCAAAGGTATTGGTCTCCACCACCTCGGCGCCGGCCTGGAGATACTCGGCGTGGATGGAGCGGATCAGGTCCGGCTGCGAGAGATTGAGCTCGTCGTAGCAACGATTGATGAAAATGCCCTTGGAATAGAGCAAGGTGCCCATGGCGCCGTCACACAGCACCGGGCCCTCTCGTAAGCGCGAAAGGAAGTCGGCCCCCATCCCAGGAGAATATCGCAAACCGCGGCGGAAACGTAAGCTGCCGGTGGAGGGTGGCCGGAATCGCCTCTGTTATAATCGCGATTTCGGCATTCAAACCCATCAATCCCTGTGGGAGTCTGACGTTTGAAGCGAACTTATTGGGCTTTCTGTGGCCTTATTCTGCTCGGTGCATTTCTGACAGCGTGCAACAGCGGCAGTACTTCGGGCTCCACCACGCCACCGACCAGCGGGCTCACCAAGCGAGTCTTTGCCAGCAACAGCGTTCCCGGCACCCTGATCATCGTTGACGCCAGCCTGGACCAGGCCAGTACGCATTTCATCACCCTGAACGGCACGCCGCAGCAGATGTCACTGGCGCTTGATGGTTCCGTGACGCTGGTACGTAACGGCAACACCGGCGTCAATGTGGTCGACAACAAGAACGAGGCCAATAACGGTGGGATCGCGTTGCCCGACCACACCGACAGTTTCGTGGCGCTGAACAGTGCCACGGGTTTTGCGTCGGTGCGCAATTCGAACCTGGTCGAGGTGCTGGACCTGACCAACATCAAGCTTTCGGGATCGATCAGTATCCCCACGCCGAACCAGATGGTGCTCTCCCACGACGGCAAGAAGCTGCTGGTCTTCAGCGACACGCTTCCGGGCAGCATCACGGTAGTGGACACGGCGACGGCGACGACCAACCCCGGCGGAGCCGCGACCACGGTGGCCTCGGGGAATTTCGACCGTCCGATCTCGGGGGTATTCAGCTCAGACGACGGCAAAGCTTACATCCTGAGCTGCGGCGTGGAGTGCGGTGGAGCGGCAGCCAACGTTACGGTGGTCGACATGACAACCACGCCTCCGACCCCCGGAGCCATGGTGGCGGTTGCGGGCGCGACGGTGGGGCTGCTCGACGGCACCTCGCTGTACGTAGCCGGGAACAGCAGTCCCGCCCCTGGTAGCGGCGCGCTGACCGTGGTGGATGTGGGCACGATGACCGCCGGCGCCCCGGTAGCGATCGGAGACGGTCTCCACCGCAAGATGGGGCTGGACAACCACGGGCACCTGTTCATCGGGGCCAAGACCTGCACCCAGATCCGCTGCTTGACCATCTACGATACGGGGGCCAAGGCGGCGACCGTTGAGGTCGATCCGGACCCGACCCATAACGGCAACGGCTTTGGAGATGTCGGGGGCATTCAGCCCATCAGCGGGCGTGACCGCATCTACCTGGCTCAGGGCGGGGAGATACGGATCTTCGACACCACCACCGCGCAGCCGCTGCCTTCCGCGCAGCAACTTGACGCGGTGGGGTTCATCGAGGACGTTTTGCTGGTAGACCCGTAGGCCCTTGCCGTTCCGCGGTGCCGCTCCCCCCTGCTTGATCCCTTCTACTTCCCGTTGGCCAAGGCTGAGGCTGGCGTGTCCTTTTTCTGTGGTGACTTGGAGCGGTTGTAATCATTGATCACGCGGCGGACATAGGCACGGGTCTCGCGGTAGGGCGGGACGCCACGATATTGCTCCACTCGCTGTGGCCCCGCGTTGTAGGCAGCCAGGGCCTTGGCGACATCGCCGTGGTATTGCATCAGGAGCTCCCGCAGGTAGCGGGTCCCGGCCTCGATGTTCGCCCCTGGATCGAAGGCGTCCTGAACCCCCAGCTGGAGGGCGGTCTGTGGCATCAGCTGCATGAGGCCCTGTGCGCCTTTGGGCGAAACCGCGTGCAGATTGAAGTTGCTCTCCGCCCGGATCACGCTGCGGATAAAATCGGCGTCCACCCGGTGCTTGTCGCTGGCCAGATCGACGAGTTGCGGGATGGTCGGAGTCTGCGGCGGGAGCGCCGGCGGGTCCGGGGCCAGTTCCACAGTCTCGACCGAGGCGATCTGCGCGGTGCTGACATCCACAAAATCGTCGCCGGCGATGTAGAGGCGGGTGACACCGCCATCGCGTACCTCGCTGCGAAGGTGCTGGATGGAAAAACCATTCCGCAGGACGGCCAGATAGGCCACTCGGGGGCCAGGAGGTTTTGCCGGCAGCGACGGATCGGTGCACCACGCCGGGAGCGTCAGCAGCAGCGCGATGGCCAGGCTGGCGAGTTTGGCCGAACCACTCATCAGATTCGGAGTATCTGCTCGACGGCGGCCGCAACGCCACTCTGGTCGTTGGCCAGAGTCACGTGCCAGCCGTTCTGCTTCAGGTCGTCGGATGCATTGCCCATGATAACGGGGATGCCCGCAAACTCAAGCATCTCGACATCGTTGTAGTTATCACCGATGGCCATGACCTGCTCGCGCTCGACGCCGCGATGGCGGGCCCAGCGCTCCAGGGCGTGTCCCTTGGAGCAGCCGGCGTTGAGCACGTCGAGGATGCAGAGGTCACGCGCGACGTACTGGGTCTTCAGCAGGGTGACGGGGAAGGCAGCCTCGAGCATCTTCTCTTCGGCGCGGCGCATGCGTTCCACGCCCCCGCAAAACATCGCCTGCACCGGGTCGGAGGTAAGCGCCCGCTCGATGGGCACGACGCGCTCGATAAACTCCGCGTTCTTTTCCATCCAGCGCTGGATGCTGGGATGGGTGACGGTCTGCTCGAGCACGACCTCGCCCTTGCCGGTGATGTCGAATGTCAGGACCAGGCAATCGCGGTATTCCCGCATGTAGCCACAGATCTGGCGGGCGGTGGCGGCGGGCAGCAGGTCGCGGTGGAACAAAGCGCCGCTGCTGGACTTGGTGACCGCCCCGTTGGAACTGATGAGCGCCACCTCGAATCCCAGGGCCTCGGCGACCGGCAGGGCAAAGGTATGGCGACGGCCGGTGACCAGCACGATCTCCAATCCGGCGCGATGCGCGCGCTGCAGGGCCGCAAGATTGGCGGAGCTGACCTGGAAGGTGGGGTCCAGCAGGGTGCCATCGATGTCGATGGCGATAAGGCGCACTGGCAGAGTCACTGCCGCGATTCTAGCAGAGGTGGGAACGGGGAAAGGAAGCAGGAGGCAGGAGGGAGATCTGCATGTTATAACCAGCGCAAATGTTCAGCTTGCTGGGACTGATGTATCCCTGGGGGATCCTCCTCCAGGTGACCGCGATCGTCCACTTCATCCGCCGGCGGCCGGATACCTACTGGCTCTGGGTCATCCTCTTTCTCGGGCCCATCGGGGCACTGGTGTATATCGTCGCCGAGGTGCTGCCCGACGCCCAGTTGCTAGGCGGAACGTTCCGGGGATTCTCCCGGAGACGGCGCATCGGTGAACTGCAAGCCATCGTGATGGACAATCCCTCGGCGGGAAACTACGAGGAGCTGGGGCAGCTCTATCTGGACGAGGGCAAGTTCGCCCGCGCCAAGGAGTGCTTCGACCGCTCGATCTCGTCGCGCACCGATTCCCCCGACCCGTTCTACCGGCGCGGCATCTGCTCGATGGAGTTGGGTGACTTTGCCGGCGCAGTGCCGGACCTGGAGCGGGCTGTCGGCAAGGACCCCAAGTATGACTTCTCGCGGGCCCCGGCGCTGCTGGCCCACGCCTACGCCCGTACCGGGCAGAACGATAAGGCTGACGCGCTGTTCCGCGAAGTGATGAGGACCTCCACTCTCACCGAGTCGCAGGTCCATTACGCCGAATTCTTGAAGTCGCAAGGTCGGAGCTCGGAGGCGCGGGAGCTGCTGGAGCGAGTGCTCAATAAGAAGCGCACCATGCCCGGGTTCCAGAAACGCCGCGAGCGGCCGTGGTTCCGCCGCGCGGCCGCGCTGCTGAAGGACTTGCGTTGAATGGCTCGCGGTGCGAGCCTCCGTCATCTCTTCTGCTAGACTTCTCCGTTCCGCATGGCAACGATCGCTTACCTGGAGTGCACCAAGTGTAGCCAGCGCCTCAGCGGGGGCCGGCCGCAGACCGTTTGCCCCAAGGATGGCGGGTCGCTCTATGTCCGTTATGACCTGGCCAGACTGAGACGCAAGTTCACCAGGAAATCGCTGGCCGGGCGGCCGGCGACTATGTGGCGCTATGCCGAGGTCCTGCCCAATGTCATGCCCGTGTCATTGGGTGAAGGGTTCACGCCCATGCTCCCCAGCCGCAAGTACTCCGGGGTCTTCATCAAGGACGAGGGGCTGAACCCGACCGGCTCGTTCAAGGCCCGGGGACTGTGCGTCGCGGTCACCATGGCGAAGGCCTACGGCCTCAAGAAGCTGGCCGTGCCCTCGGCGGGGAATGCGGCCAGCGCCCTGGCCGCCTACGCGGCGGCGGCAGGCATCGAGGCCCACATCTTCATGCCCGAGGACGTGCCCCAGGCCAATCTGGTCGAGTGCAAGGCCTACGGCGCGCACGTCACCCTGGTCAAGGGATTGATCAGCGACTGTGCCCGCATCGTCGGCGAGCGCAAGCAGGCCGAGGGCTGGTTCGACGTTTCGACCCTCAAGGAGCCGTTTCGGGTCGAGGGCAAGAAGACCATGGGTTATGAGGTCGCGGAGCAGCTTGATTGGAAGCTGCCGGAAGCCATCATCTATCCCACGGGGGGCGGCGTCGGCCTGATCGGCATGTGGAAGGCCTTCGAAGAGATGCAGGAACTGGGCTGGATCGGCTCCAAGCGGCCAAAGATGGTTGCCGTGCAATCAAGTGGTTGCGCCCCAATCCCTAAAGCATGGGATGAAGGCAAGAGCGTCTCGGAGGCATGGCCCGATGCAGCGACCATCGCCGCCGGATTGCGCGTGCCCAAGGCTTACGCCGACTACATCATCCTCGACATCCTGAAGAAGAGCCGCGGGACGGCGGTCGCCGTAAGCGATGCCGAGATCTTGGACGCGGTGCGCGAGTGGGCCTCGGAGGAGGGTATCTTCGCCGCGCCTGAAGGCGCAGCCGCGCTGGCGGCCTATCACAAGCTGCGGGGGAGTGGGTTCCTCAAGAAGCGCGACCGGGTGGTGCTGTTCAATACCGGCTCGGGGCTGAAGTATCTCGACGTGGTCGCTTCAGCGATGAAGATCAGCCGGACGAAATCGCCCGCCTCCCGCGCCATCGGCGGAATCATCGGCCCGTACTGAGGGACCAGGGCATCTGAAGATCTGGCCATCGAGTCAAGTCATGACGGAACGGCTTTATTACCGGGATTCTTTCCTCTACGACTTCGAAGCCAAGGTCATCAGACTGCGTGAGCAGAGCGGGCGGGTGGCCATCGTGCTGGACCGCACTGCGTTCTATCCCACCAGTGGCGGGCAGACCTTCGATACCGGCGCCCTGAGAGCCGCCAGCGGAGCGGAGGTGCAGGTCGAGGAAGTCGCCGAGACCGAGGACGGGATCATCCTGCACTACGTTTCGGTCGCCCTTGTAGCCGGGGTGAGTGTGCACGGCAGCATCGACGCTGCCCGCCGACGCGACCACATGCAGCAGCACTCCGGGCAGCACGTGCTCTCGGCGGCATTCGTCCGGCTGTTCGATATGCCCACGGTCTCATTCCACATGGGTGACGAGAGCTGCACCATCGACCTGGGAACCAAGTCCTTATCGCGCCGGCAAGTGGAGCAGGCCGAGCTGTTGGCGAACGAGGTGGTGACCGAGGACCGGCCGGTGGAGGTCCGCTTTGTCGCCCCGGAAGAAGCGAGGGCGCTGGGCGTCCGCAAGATTCCCGAAACCGAGCGGGACAAGTTGCGGCTGATCGACATCCGTGATTTCGACTTGACTGCGTGCGGCGGGACCCACGTGCGCAGCACCGGGCAGATCGGGGCCATCCTGCTGCGCAAGACGGAGAACGTGAAGCAGGGAGTGAGGGTGGAATTCGTATGTGGCGGACGCGCCGTCACCACCGCGCGACAGGATTATTCCGCGCTCACCGAAGCCGCCGGCGCGCTTTCCACCCACATCTGGGAACTGCCGCAGCAGGTTCGCAAATCTCTGGACGACGCCAAAGCGGGCGCCCGGGCGCAGCAGAAGCTGCTCGAAGAAGTGGCGGAGCTGGCCGCGGCCAGGTTGCTTGCGGACGCACCCGTCGAGAACGGGCGCAAGAAGATCGTGCGCGTGATCGCCGATAGGGAACTCGCTTTCGTGCGCCTGCTGGCGCAGAAGATCGCGGGTGCGGGAGAGCCGGCGGTCGCGCTGCTGGCTTCGACCTTGGGCCAGCCGGCCCTGGTATTCGCGCAGTCTCCCGGCCTGCCTTCCGACATGGGCGCGGAGATGAGGAAGGCCATGGCGGCGCTCGGCGGGCGGGGCGGAGGCAGCCGCGACTTCGCCCAAGGCGGCGCACCCGATGGCAGCAGGATCGCGGCCGTCCTGCACGAGATTGCGCAAGCGCTGCGATAAGCCACGAGGGCGCGACTACCCAAGCTGCAGCGCGGTTGATAAAATGAGAGCGTCCCGTGGGGCTATAGCTCAGCTGGGAGAGCGCATCGTTCGCAACGATGAGGTCGTCGGTTCGATCCCGACTAGCTCCACCAATCCTTTCTGCCCCCAACGCGTGGCCGTACGACCTAGACCGCAACACGATCGCTAGGCACGTCCTGTCCCGCTGACCCAGCTATAGAAGACCGGGATCGCCACCAGGGTCACGATGGTTGAAACCGAAAGGCCGCCAATCACCGCGATGGCCAGCGGCTTTTGCAGCTCCGCGCCGGAGCCGATCCCGAGGGCCAGAGGCAACAACCCGAACAGCGTGCACAGGGTTGTCATCAGGATCGGCCGCAGCCGGATGCGTCCTGCCTGAACAAGCGCTTCCGCCGCCGACATCGTCCCGCGCAGCCGCTCGTAGTACTCGAACAGGATGATGCCGTTCTTCACTACCAGCCCGACCATCAGGATGATCCCCATGAAGGAGGAAACGTTCAACGGCGTGCCGGTGATCAGCAGGAGCAGGAAAACCCCGATCAGGGAGAGCGGTGCAGCCGAAATGATCGCCAAAGCCGGCAGGAACGCCCGGAACTGGATGACGAGCACGGTGAACACCGCTGCCAGCGCCAGTCCGAGGACGAACAAAAGGTCACGGAACGACTTCTGCTGCGTCTCGTATTGGCCGCCGATCTCATAGGTGTAGCCGACCGGCAGTTGGGCGCTCGCCAGCACCTTTTTCACGTCAGCGATCACGCTGCCCAGGTCACGGTTCTCCAAACGCGCCGTCAGTACGACCATCAGGCGCTGATTCTCGCGCAGCAGCTGGTTCTGTCCCCGGTCGCGCGTGATGGTGGCGAGCGACTCCAGCCGCACCGTTTGCTTGCTGGGCGTGACGATGGGGAACTGGCGCACGTTCTGCTCCTGGAAGCGGAACTCATCGGGGTAGCGGACACGGATCGGGATCAGCCGGTCGCTCATGCGAAAATCCGTGGAGGAGTCGCCGAGCAGGCCATCGCGGAGTTGTTGCGAGACCTGGTCCACAGTCAGGCCCTCGTGCGCCGCACGCCTGGGATCCACATTGATGAGCAATTCGGGATTCCCGCGTCGCGGCCCCTTGAAGTCCACGATGCCAGGGATCTTCTCCATCTGCGGCCCGACCTGGTCGGCAATGCGATTGAGCGTGCCGCTGTCGGAGCCGAAGATCTTCACCTCCACCGGTTCCGGCGCGCCTTCCAGGTCGCCGAGCATGTCCTGCAGGATCTGGATGAACTCCACGTCCGCCCCAGCGATCCCCTTCGTGATCTGGGCGCGCAGGTCAGCGATGATCTGCTGGGCGCGGCGCTTCCGCTCCGAGCGCGGTTTCAGCTTGACGAGGATGTCGCCCTTGTTCTGCTCGGTGGCGAACAACCCGAGTTCCGCTCCCGTCCGGCGCGAGAACGCCGACCTCTCCGGCAAGGCCGCTACTTTTTCCTCCAGCTGCTTCACCAGGGCGTCGGTTTCACTGAGCGAGGTTCCCGGCGGAGTCAGGTAGTCGATCACGAAGCCACCCTCATCCATCTCCGGCAGGAAGCCGGTCCCGATCCGGGCATAGGCGAGGATGGCGACCAGCACGAGCACCCCCGCCGTCACCCCGACAAGCCGACGATGGCTGAGCGCCCAGCGGATGCCGCGTTCATAGAGGTGGTTCACGGGCTCCATGAAACGCGCCGCTGAGTCACTCACCTTCGCCTTTACCAGGAGGTACTCCGCCAGCAGGGGCACGAACGTGAGGGCATAGACCAGCGAGAGCAGCACCGACGCCGCGAGCGTGAGCGACAGCGCCGAAAAGAAGTCGCCGACCGCGCCGCCGAGCAACCCGAGCGGAAGAAACACGACCACGGTCGTGAGGGTGGAGCCGACCACCGGCCCGATCAGTTCGCGGGTGCCCGCCTCCGCCGCGGCTTCCGCGGTCTCGCCTGCCGCGATATGGCGATAGATGTTCTCGACCACCACGACCGCATCGTCGATCACCAGCCCGATGGCGATGGCGAGCCCGCCGAGCGACATCAGATTGAGCGTCCCGCCCAGGATCTTGACGAAGAAGAACGTCGCGATCACGGTGATCGGCAGGCTCACCGCCGCCACGACCGTGATGCGCGCGTGGCGCAGGAAGACGAACAGGACGACGACCGCCAGCAAAGCTCCGATCAGGATGGCGTCCCGGACGCTGGCCATCGATTCCCCCACGAACTCGGCGAGGTCATACACCACCGAAAGGCGCAGTGTCGGGGGGATCAGGTTCTGGCTCTGGAATGCGACCTGCTTCACCTGATCGGAGACGTGGATGATGTTGCCGCCGATCTGGCGGGTCACGTTGATGACCGCGGCCGGGCGCCCGTTGCCGGTCACGATGGTGCGGCGGTCGGCCGTGCCCTGCCTGATGTTGGCCACGTCCTTGAGCCGGACCGGGTTCGCCGGGTCGCTGCTCAACACCGTATCGCCGACCTGGTCCAGGCTCTTAAATTGCGAGTTGGTCAGCACCAGGAACTGCAGGTAGCCGCTGTCGAGCCGTCCGACGCTGGTGAGGTTGTTGGTGGCGCGCAACCGTTCGGTGATGTCGGGAAGGCTCAGGCGATGGGCCAGTGCCTTCTGCGGATCGACGATCACGGAGATCTCGCGCGTATCGGTGGCGTTGATCTCCACGCGCGCTACGCCCGGGACCCGGCTGAAGGCCGGCTTCAGGTTGTAGGTGGCGTAGTCGCGCAAGTCCGCGTCTGGGACGTTGCCGTTCAGGACCAGGCTGAGGATCGGCCAGACGGTCGGGGTGAGCCGCTCGACCTCGATCTCGGTCGAGGCCGGCAAGGACGAGCGAGCCTCGTTCACCCGTGCCTGCACCAGTTGCAGCGCCTGCTGCATGTCGGTGCCGTCGGCAAAGATCACCGAGATCTCCGCCCCGCCGCGGATGGTGCGCGACCGCACCCTGCGCACGCCGAGGACCGTGGCCACCTGCTCCTCGATCGGACGCGTCACGGTCAGCAGCGTGGAGTCGGGGGAAAGGTCGCCCGCGTGGACCAGCACCACGATGCGTGGGAATGTCAGCTCAGGATAGATGTTGCTGGGAAGCAGGAACACGGAATACAGCCCGGCGACCGTGAGCGCCGCCGTCAGCAGGAAGACGGCGCGGCTGTTCCGGCGGCAGGCGCGGACGAGGTTCACTTGACGTGGACCCTTGCCTTCTCCGGCAATCCGTAGCCACCGATGACGATCACCGTGTCGCCTTCCTTCACTCCCGAGCGGATCTCTGCCTTATCTTTCGTCTCGATCCCAACCTCCACGGCGACCGATTCAGCCCGGTCCCCCGTGACCTTGTAGACCCGCGGTTCTCCATTCTCATCCGGATAGATCGCCTGCCGAGGCACGATCAGGCGCGTCCTGCTTTCCTGGATCGGCAGAGTGAGGGTGAGGAACGTCCCGAACTTGAGCTGGTGCTTCGCGTTCTCGATGCGGATGCGGACAGTGCCGTTGTTGGTAGCGGGGTCCACCGCCGGCAGCACGGCGACCACGCTGGCGGTGAAGGTCACATCCGACGCCTCCGGCGTCTGGAAGGTGAAGTTCTCGCCGACGCGCACCTTCTGCAGGCGCGAAGCCGGCACCGTGCCCAGCAGCTCGAGGGTGTCGATGCTGGCGACCTCCACGACCGGCTGCGACCCGGCGCCATCCACCTGCTCGCCCACGCCAAGAAAACGGTGCACGACAGTCCCGTTAAAGGGCGCGCGGATGACCGAGCGTGATAGCTGCGTCCGAGCGACCGACAGAGCGGCCTCTGCGGAACGTCGGGCGGCCTCGTTCACAGCCATCTGGGTGCGCGCGTCCTCCACTTCCTTGCGCGACGAGATGCCCCGTTCCAGCAGTCCTTCTTCACGGGTGGCGGTCCGCCTGGCATTCTCCTCGTTGGCTTTGGCTTGCGCGACCGCCGCCTCCGCCTGGCGCACCTGGTCCAGGAGCGGCTGGTCCTCGAGCTCCACGAGCGGCTGGCCTTGCTTGACGCTATCGCCTTCTGCGACCAACACCTTCGCGATGCGGCCGGTGACCAGGGCCCCCAGTTTGGCATCGCGGTTCGGGGCGGCCGTCACATTCCCGCTCACAGCCAGGTCCTGCGCGATGACGCCCCGCTCCACTTTCGCCACCGTGACGTCGGGGACCGGGCCGGCCGCGGTGTTCGCTTCCGCGGAGTGCCTCCCGCATCCGAGAAGCGCCAGACAGGCTGCCAGGGCGAGCGCTCCGGACCGCTGCCGTCTAGTCAAGGTTCGCACCGACGATCTCCTCCAGGTTCGCGAAAGAACTTTGGGCCGCCAGCAAGCTATCCAGGTAGGCCCGCTGAATCTCGTTCAGCTTGCGCTGCGCATCGATCAGCGTAAGCAGGTTACTCTTCCCCGAGCGGTAACTGTCCTCCGACATCTGCTCGAGCCGCTGAGCCTCGGGCACGATCCGGGCTTTGTACTGCTGCGCCTGATACGCTTTGGCGACAAAATCAAAGTACGCGGCTGCGACTTCCGCCGAGGTAGCCGTTTGCAGCGCTTCCAGGGAAAGATGCAGGAAGCTCAGCTTGGCGCTCGACAGCGCGACCTCTCCCTGCCCGTGGTAGAAGAGCGGCAACGTGATCGCGACCTGCCCCCGCGGCCCGACGCTGAAGTCAGGCGGGGAATTCAAGTCTACGCCTGCCTGCAGGCCCAGGTTCGGGACCCGCTCCGCCTTGGCCAGGGAAAGCCGCCGCTCCTCCGTCTTCAGTTCCTGCGTCGTGCGCTGGATCCCGGCACTGGAGGTGAGCGCCACGCGCGTGGTTTCGTCCAGGGAGAGGTCTGGAGGGATCTCGTCGAGGCGGCCGCTGAGCGGCAAAGGCGTGCCCGGCTTGCGGTTCAGCAGTCCGGCAAGCTGCGCGTCGGCGGCGCGGAGCGCCTGCTGCGCCGTCTCTGCGTCCACGGTCGCACGCGTCAATTCCACATCCGCCTGGATCACTTCGAGCTGCGCCACGTCGCCCACGTCAAACCGCTGCTGGACGATGTCGCGGATACGCCTCGCAAGCTCCTGTGCGGCCTTCAACTGGTCGCGTTGGGCACGCGCCCACTGCGCCCGGTAGAAGGCCTCGCGGGTGCGGCGCCGGACCTGCCGCTCCAGGACCGCGATCTCGACCTCGGTCCCCCTCTGCTCTTCCTTCGCGACTGCGATCCGCTGGCCCCGCTTTCCGCTCAGCTCGATGGGCTGGTCCCACAGCAGGGTTTCATGCGGCAGGTCACGCGCCGCCGCAAAAGACACCGTCGGGTTCGGGATCTGCCGCGCGATGGTAAGCCCGGCGATGGCCTGCGCGCGCCGCTCCCGCGCTGCGCGCAGATCCAGGTTGTTGGCCTGTGCCTCGGCCATCGCTCCCTTCAGATCCAGAGGGGGCGCCTGGGCGGACGCCAACACGGCGCCGAGGACGGGCACGGCCAGGAGGCGGACTAAACGGTGTCTTCCCATCGCTGAACGGACTATTAGAACATGCCACCTGTTTGGCCGGCTCCTCCCGCAGTTGTATAGTCATGCGTTCGCCAGGAGGCACCCATGCGCACTCGTCATATGATCGTCGCCCTTCTACTCACTTTGCTCACCGTCACCGCTGGCTGGGCAGCGCCGCAGTCGCAGCCCCCGTTCCAAAAGGCCGCGACGTACGCGCTGGGCGGCGAAGGCGGATGGGACTATGTGACCTATGACCCCGACGGCAATCGGCTGTTCATCGCGCACGGCAAGGAGATCCTGGTTGCCGACGCTGCCTCGGGAAAGAAGCTCGGCGCGGTGCCGGCCGAAGGCGCGCATGGCACGGCCCTGGTCCCCGACCTCGGGCGCGGCTTCAGCACCAACGGACGCGCCGGGACGGTGACGGTCTTCGACCTTCACAGCCTCAAGCCCATCCAGGACATCAAGGTGGGCGAGGGCCCGGACGCCATCATTTATGACCCGAACTCGAAGCGCGTCGTGGTCATGCACGGGCGCAGCAAGGATGTGATGGCCATCGATCCCGCGGCCATGAAAGTGGTCGCCACCGTACCGCTCGGCGGCAAACTGGAATTCGCCGCCGCCGACAAGGACCACGTGTACGTCAATCTCGAGGACAAGGGCGAGATCGCCGATGTCGATTCGCGCACCTGGACCGTTGCTCAGCGCTGGAAGCTGGCCGACTGCGAAGAGCCTTCCGGCCTGGCCTTGGACACCGAGGGCCACCGCCTGTTCGCGGTGTGCGGGAACAAGAAGATGCAGATCGTCGACGCCCGCAACGGCAAGCTCATCGCCTCAGTGCCGACCGGCGGCGGCACCGATGCCGCAGCCTACGACCCCGGCCTCAAGCTGGCCTTCGCCTCCAACGGGGAGGGTACGCTGACCGTCGTCCGTGAAACCAAGGGCGGACAGTACGAAGTAGCGGAGAACGTCACCACCCAGCGTGGCGCCCGGACCATGGCGCTCGACCCGAAGACCCACACTGTTTTTCTGCCGACCGCGGAGTTAGGCCCGCCGGCGGAAGGCCAGCGGCGTCCGACCATCAAGCCGGACACCTTCATGATCCTGGTCTATCGGCCGGCCAAGTAACCGGCGCCGTGGTTCGGTTCAGGATAATTAGGAGATGGGCACCACTTTGGAGCCCGCCACCGTCACCGGCGAGTCGGCCCTGAGGATCTGCGGCCCCTGGATGACGACGGTTTGCACCGGGAAGTGGGTCACGGAGCGGTCTGGAGTGTCCTCAGCGGGCCGCGGAGGAACGGCGACGGGCTCGTTGCCGACGGGAAGCATGCCCACCGCCTGATTGCGTCCGATCCTCTTGGCCTCATAGAGGGCGCAGTCGGCAAGGCGCAGGACTTCCTCATACCGCACCGTGTCCGGATGTTCCGTGAACCAAGGGAAGGCCGCCCATCCGATGGAGCAGGTGCGGCGGATGGTGTGTCCTCCTTTCACGGTGAAGGACTCGCCGCCCACTGCGGCCAGGACACGGGCCGCGAGCGCAGTCGCGTTTTCCCGGTCGGTGTAGCGGGAGAGAACCAGGAATTCCTCTCCGCCCCAGCGGATCAGGACGTCGGAATTGCGGATGGCGGAGCTGATGCGGCGCGCCATCTCGACCAGGACCTCGTCGCCGGTGTCATGGCCGTAATGGTCATTGATCTCTTTGAAATGATCGGCGTCGATAAGATAGAAGATCATGTCCCGGTTGCGCCTGGACTCGGGGTCCGCTTCTCCAGAGTAGGCGCGCAGGACCTGCTGGATATCGGCGGAGATCGAGACCGTGAGAAAACGGCGGTTCCGGGCGCCGGTGAGCAAGTCGCTCAGCGAAGCTTCGCGTAGATCGACGTTGGCCTGCGCCAGTTCTTCGTCGGACCGTGCTTGTTTGAGTGAGGCCAGCGCGCCCATCAGCAGCATCACGCAGAGGGTCAGCAGCATGCGGAAGTTCCGCACCTCGCTTGGCGCCTGGCCGCCATAGATGGCCCAACCGGCCATGATCGGCAAGGACAGGCGGGCCACCATGGCTGTCCATGAGATCCAGGCGCTTTGGGCAGTCCCCGCTTCCGGCTGGATCCCGGTGCGGCCCTTGGTCCGGCCTCCCACGGCGCCGACTCCGGCGAACCACGCCATGGAGGCAAGCAAAGGGATGTCAAACAGGCTACCGGTGTAGT
>DATKKJ010000212.1 GCA_035543055.1 Terriglobales bacterium
TAGTCACGTGTTACTCACCCGGTCGCCACTTTACTCACGGAGTTGCCCCCGCTTTCTCGTTCGACTTGCATGTGTTAGGCACGCCGCCAGCGTTGATTCTGAGCCAGGATCAAACTCTCGTTTGAAACCTGATGTCTTCCCGACGGGTAGTCAAGGAAGACGACGACCCGGACAAAAGAGCCCCACTGGGGCCCCGGAAATCCGGATCGTTCCATACTTTGTGAGATCGCTCAAACCTATACTCGGTCTGTTCCATCTCACGACTGGCACGTTCAACCTGTTGTCAAAGACCGACCGCCGACCGCCTGAGCGGGGCGTTCAGTCGAAGCGGCGGGCACTGCACAAGGCAGCCCCCGCCGGTCCTCGAAACCTTCCTAACTTACCGGCTGTTTCCAACCCTGTCAACCAGCCAACCTGTTGGTTTTCCACAGGTTTTGCACGCCGGTTGCCACGGTGAGCCGCTGCTACGCCTGCCGGCGGAGCGCTCCTTTGGCGCGATACGTCAGGAGCTCTCGACCGTGGCTTTTTCGAAGCGCACAAAGCCGAGAGCACAAGAGATTAGTAAAAGATCGTCGGGAGGTATTGCGACTGACTCGCTTAACCCATCGGGATGCTTTGTCCCGATTACTAGCGCCGTGGCCGGCGCCAATTTCGACTCTGCTACTCTACCAGACTTCCCGCTCCCGCGCAACCAAAAGGCGCGCGTTTGCCGCGTTTTCTTTGCCGTCCTCTTGTACAGCCGGCTGACGGCCTGGCGCACGGGCGTAAGCCGTCATTTCTCAGCTGTTTCGGGAACGGGAACCACGCGGCGGCAGACTGATGACGCAGGTGTTGACCATGTTGATTCTCGCGGGCTTAAGGCGAACGCGGCCTACTTCCAGCTCACGGTGATGAAGCGTGCCGGTTTGGGGCCGTTCTCCAGTTGGTGGGTGATCCCGGCATCGGCGAACAGCACCTCGCCGCTCTTCTGGCTGCGCATGACCGGCGCCGCGCGGCCCTCGATCATGTCCTTCATCTCGAGGTCAGAGATTGCGATCACCATGTGGTCGGTGCTGTGGCTGTGCTTCATGGTGACCGCTCCCGGCCCCATCTCCACCTCCGACACGCAGACCCGGTCCGTGCAGAAGAGGTAGCGCTCGCTGACGCAGGCCGTCGTGCTCTTCGGATTGCAATAACGGGAGGATTTTTGCGGGACCGGTTTCACCGCTCTCTGCGGCGCCAGGAAATCCACCACCGTGGCGCGGAAGGCGGTGTCGCCGTCGTTGTGCACCGCATGGGTGACCGGGGCCGCCATCCACGCTTCCCCGGCCCGTCGCTTCTGCTGGGCCGGGGGCTTGCCCGGGACGGTCGTGGTGAGAGTCGCCTCGGTCAGCGTTACCGCCAGGTATGGACGGTCGTGCCGATGGAGCTGCGTCGCCTGATGCGGAGGGACCTCGACCGCGGTCACCACCACGTGTTCGTTGCGCAGGATCAGTCGGTGGTACGGTTCCTGTTCCGCCGGAACCGGCGTCTGCCCCGGCGCCGCCGTGGCCAGCGCCAGGCAAAACAGCATCACCCTCATGGTCATCATTCCGATTCTACCGGAAGTGCCATTCCGGGCTACTACCAGACCTGCACGCGCTCTGCCGGCGGCAGGTACAGCTTCTGTCCCGGCTTGACCCCGAGCGCGGCGTACCACGCATCGACATTGCGCACGGTATCGGCGCGGTACTCGGCCGGCGAGTGCGAATCGGTCAGGACTTGCTGGCGCAGGGCGGCGTCGCGCACCTTCGTCGCCCAGGTCTGGGCGAAGGCGATGAAGAATTGCTGATCGCCGCTGAACCCGTCCTGCTCGGGAGCGGCCTGGCCGCCGAGCGAGGCGCGGTAGCCGTCATGCGAAGCGGCCACTCCCGCCACGTCGGCCACGTTCTCCGCCAGCGTCTGTTGCCCGTTGATGGCGAGGTCGGGAAACGGCTTGTACTGGTTGTACTGCTGCACCAGGGCCTGGGTGGCTTTCTTGAAGTGGTCCAGGTCTTCGGCGCTCCACCAGTTCCGCATGCGGCCGTGGGAATCGAAGGTCGCTCCTTCGGAGTCGAAGGAATGGCTGACCTCGTGCCCGATCACCGCCCCGATAGCGCCGTAGTTCATCGCCGCCGGCCCCTCCGGATCGAAGAACGGAGGCATCAGGATGGCCGCGGGGAAGTTCAGGGCGTTCTGCAGCGGCAGGTTCACCGCATTCACCGTTTGCGGGGTCATGGACCACTGATGCTTGTCCACCGGCTTGCCCAGGCGCGCCACGTGGTAGTGATACTCGAACAGGTTGCTCCGCCACAGGTTGCCGAACAGGTCGTCGGGCTTGATCTCCAGGCCGGAGTAGTCCTGCCAGCTCTCGGGGTAACCCACGCCCACGTAGAGCGTGGTCAGCTTGGCCTTGGCCTCCGCCTTGGTGGCCGGCGCCATCCAGGTGAGCGCGTCGATGCGCTTGCGGAAGGCCTCGATGATGTTCGCCACCATGGCCTCGGCCTTGGCTTTGGCTTCCGGCGAGAAGTAGCGCTGGGCATAGATCTTGCCCACGGCGTCGCCCAGGACGCCGTTCACCACGAAGACCCCGCGCTGCCACCGCGGCCGCTGCTGCGGCGTCCCGGTGAGCGTCTTGCCGAACATGGCGAAGCGCTCGTCCACGAAGGCCTTGGGCAGCGTGCCCCCGTACTCCTCGATCAGATGAAAGGCCAGCCAGTCTTTCCAGGTCTCCAGCGGCGCGGAGTTGACCAGCGCGGCCTCGGCGGTGAATGCCGTCGGTTGCCACACGATGAAATGGGATTGCTTGTCCAGGCCTGCGGCGCGGAAGAATTCCCCCCAATCGAGCCCCGGGGCCTTGGCGGCGAAGTCTGCCCGCTTCCACGGGTTGTTGGCCTTGTGGACGTCCTGGTTGTCGGCTAGGCTCACGTGCTTCTCGGCGATGGCATGCTCCAGTTCGATGATGCGCGCGGCCCGTCTCTCCGGCTCTGAGAAACCGGCCAGCTTCAGCATCGCGGCCACATGCGCCTTGTATCTCTCCTGGACCTGCTTCATGTGCGGGCTGCTCGCCAGGTAGTACTCGCGGTCCGGCAACGCCAGGCCGCCCTGCAGCAGGTAGGGAGTGTAACGGTCGGGGTCGTCGAACCCGGGCGCCGTCCACAGCCCGAACAGGTGCGCAGTGTGGAAGTTGGTGTTGTTCAGCGGATCGACGTCGGCGCGCAGGTTCTCGCCCAGTGCGCGCGCCAACTCGCGCTTGTCCTTGATGGCGGCGATCTTCTTCAGTTCCGGCTGGAGCGGCGCCACGCCCTTGGCCTCGATCGCCTCTTCATTCATGTAGGAGTTGTAGAGGTCGGCGATCTTGCGGGCCTCGGATCCGGCGGGCGGGTTCGCCTTGGCCGCCTCCTGGATGATGTCCTGCGTCCGCTTGTTGGCCAGGTCGGCGAGCGGCGTGAACACCGAGACGCCGGCACGGTCGGGCGGGATCTCGGTGCGCTTCAGCCACGCGCCGTTGGCGTAGGCAAAGAAGTCGTCGCCGGGCTCCACGCTGCGGTCCATGGAGGCGGGGTTGATCCCGTGGGGTTTGCTGGCGGGTTCCTGGGCGAAGAGGACGGCACAGGAAAGAAGGACGGCGGCGAGGAACAAGAAGCGGCAGGAGCGAAATGTGGGTTTCATAGGTCTTCCGTAGCGCTGGAATAAGAAACGAAAGAGTTTAGACGAACGAAGGGGCGGTTGGGTAGCGCTCCCCCCGCATTTACACTAGGGCCGGACCCAGCATGGCCAACATCCTCTACGGAGTCAACGGCGAAGGCGCCGGGCACTCGACCCGCTCCCGCGAGGTGCTCTCGCATCTGAAGGAGCGCGGGCACAATCTCCACGTGGTCTCCTTCGACCGCGGGCTGAAGAACCTCTCAGAGGAGTTCGAGGTCACCGAGATCCACGGCTTCCGCTTCGCCTACGTCAACAACCAGGTCCGTTACCAGCGGACCCTGGCGCGCAACCTGATCGCCGGGCCGCGGGCGCTCGCCAGCCTGCGGCGGCTGCTCCGCCTGATGGACCAGTGGCGCATCGACCTGGTGGTCACCGATTTCGAGCCGCTCTCCTGCGCCGCCGGGCGCCATAAGCGGCTTCCCGTCATCTCCATCGACAACCAGCACTGCCTCACCAACGCCCGCATCACCTATCCCCGCCGCTACGCCGCCGATGCCGCCGCCGCCAAGCTCGTCACTCGCCTGATGACCCCGGGCGCCGACGCCTACCTGGTCATCTCGTTCTTCGAGGCTCCGCTCCGCGACCGGAAAAGGACCTTCCTCTTCCCGCCCATCCTGCGTCAGGAGGTGCTGCGGGCGCGTCCCACGACCGGCGAGCATGTGCTGGTTTACGTCACCTCGCCCTCCCGGGACCTGGTGCGCGTGTTGCGGCAGGCGCCGGCCGGCTTCGTCTGCTACGGCTTCGAGCGCGACGGCCGGGACGGCAACCTGGTCTTCAAGAAGCCTAGCCTGGACACCTTCCTCGCCGACCTCGTCTCCTGCCGCGCCATCATCGCCAACTCCGGATTCTCCCTGGTGAGCGAGGCCCTGCACCTTGGCAAGCCCTATCTCGCGGTCCCGGTGAAGCGCCAGTTCGAGCAGGTGTTCAACGCCTACTACCTGGAAAAGACCGGATACGGTGCGTTTGGCGAACGACTGGACGAGGAGCGCGTCGGCGAGTTCCTGTCGCGCCTGGACCAGTACCGCGCGCGGCTGGCGGCGTACCCGCGCCAGGACAATTCCGCCCTACTGGCCAAACTCGACGCGCTGATCGCCGCCTCCGTCCCCCGGCTGCACGGCGCCACCGCCCTATGAGCGAACCGCAGGATCTTCCGCCCATCGAGCGCGCGCCCCAGCCCATCACCTTCTCCGGGGCCGCCGTCCTCACCAGCCTGGCGGCCGCGGCCGGCCTGCTGCTGTTCTTCGTCTGGCTGTCCGACCAGGTCTTCGAAGGCGGGGCCGCGCGCTTCGACGCTTCGGTGCGCGCCTGGGTGCACGGCTTCGCCTCGCCGACTCTCACCCGCGCCATGCAGTTCGCATCTTCCCTCGGCTCGGAGGTCCTGGTCGCCGGCCTCGTAGTCTCGCTCGTTGCCTTCGGACTGCTGCGCTGGAAGCGCGCTGCATTGTGGATGGTCGTCACCATGGCCGGCGCCCTGGTCCTCGACCTGGCGCTCAAGGCCGCCTTCCACCGGACGCGGCCCGTCCCCTTCTTTGGCCCCAGCCCGCACACCTACAGCTTTCCCAGCGGGCACTCGCTCTTCTCCTTTTGTTTCTATATGGTGCTGGCCGGCCTGGTGAGTGCGCGTCTGCGCTCGCCGCGATTGCGCGTCCTGGTCTGGACGCTGGCCGCTCTCATCGTGGCCGCGATCGGCCTGTCACGCATCTACCTGGGCGTCCACTATCCCAGCGACGTGCTTGCGGGATATCTTTCGGCCGCCATGTGGGCGGCGGCCATGATCACCATCGACCGCGCCCGCCGCCAGCGCAGCCGGAAGCCCTCCACAGAGTAGCCGCCGCTGGCCGCCCTCTGCATGGCTGGCTCAAACTGGTGATGAGCAGCTTCCCCAGCCCAAGCCGTCGCCCTATTCGTCTGTGCCGGGCGGCGCCGTCTCCGGCACAGCGGTGGCCTTGTCCTCGCGCGCCCCATTCGGTTGCAATGGCTTCTCGGCGATATTGCCAGGCGGGTAGGAAGGTTCCGCGGCCGACATCCGCGGCGTTTTGACGGTTTGCTCCGTGTCCACCCAGAACAACCGGAAATGGCTGAAACTGTGCCGATGGCGATACTGGTGGCCACGGCAATCCATGTAGATCTCGGCCTCCCGCGGCAACCAGAGCCGCACCTCACGGCTGGGGAATTCCACCAGGGCGTACTCCACGATCACGTGCTCCAGCCGTAATTGGATCTCGGGGATGGGATCGCGCAGGTCTGTCTCCAGCCGCAGGATTTGAAGAGTCTCGGCGTCGATCCAGGCCCTCGCCTTCAACATCACGCCGAAAGACCGGTTGGCTATCCGGTAGTAGCGAAAGTTGTTGGCTTGCACCTGCGTCAGGTGCAGACGCCAGGCGCGGCGCCCCCGCCACTCGCTGAGCCCTTCGCAGCTCACCGCGTAGTCCTTCAGGTAGACCGGGTGGAAGATCAAGGCGAACGCGGCCGTCCCGATGGTCGCCAGCTTCGAGGGGAACTTCTTTACGGCTACCGTGTCGTCCCGGTATTCCTCCACCACGAGTTGTCGCGGCGCCTCCTGGTGAATGTAAGCTACGTAGCTGAACGCGGCCTTTTTCGATGGGCGCAACACTCCCTTATTGTCAACTTCGTCGAAATCGACCTCCTCGGTCGCGCTGAAGCGCTGCATGTCGCCGACCAGGTCCTGGACCCGCTGGCTGGCGCCCGCCACAACCTCTCCCAGTGGGCACGGAGTTTCAGTACTTAGGGGGGCGAATACATGATCGATGTCCGGCGGGGCCCAGGCGAAGGATGGGCTACTGCGACTATCGTCGCCTGCTGCCGCACCGGCCAGGAGCACGGCGGCAATCACCGCGCGCGCGAAGCGGTTCCGTCGCGCGCATGTGGCGCCCCGGCCGAGGTCTGCCCAGCAGATCGAGCCCATGAGCCCTCCTTGGGCCGGAAGCAGCACCGCAGGACACTGCTTGCACCTGGCCGGTGATCTGTTCAGGTGCCGAGGGTTCCTGGGGATCAGCCCAATCAGTGCGTGGGAATGAGTCTGGAGCAGGGCCCGGGGACCGCCAGAATGAGGACAGATGATAACCCACAGTCCCCCGGTCTGCACGCTATTGGCTGGCGCCCGGTGGACACCCGCCGACCCCTGCCGCTACACTGCTGCCGCTCAGAATCGCTAAGGAGAATCCCCCATGAAGCGTTTGTTAGTCGTGACTCTGCTGGTCGCGTTGGCGCTTCCGGCGCTGGCGCAGGCCCCACCTGCTCCCCCTAAACCCGGCCCCGAGCAACAGCGGCTGGCTTATTACCTGGGCACCTGGGTCTCCACCGCCGACATGAAGCCCAGCCCCTTCGGGCCCGGCGGCAAGACCACCTTCACCGAGCACAACGAATGGTTCCCCGGCGGCTTCTTTCTGGTCACCCACAGCGACGGTGTCATGCCCGGCAACTTCAAGATGAAGGGCCTGGCCACCATGGGCTATGACGCCGCCAAGAAGGAGTACTTCTACCACGCCGTCAACAGCATCGGCATGGCCGAATACGCCACCGGCCGGGTTGACGGCGACACCTGGACCTGGAATTCGGAGATGCCGTTAGGCGGCAAGGCCTATAAGAATCGTTTCACCATCAAGGAAAAGTCTCCCACCTCCTATGACTTCAAGTTCGAGCAATCCGAGGATGGGATGAACTGGAACACCGTCATGGAAGGCAGCGCCCACAAGACCGCCGCCGCGGCGAAGACCGCGAGCAAAGCTGGAACGGGCGCGAAGAAAGCTCCCGCCAAGTCCAGCACCGAAACCAGCACCACCACGGCCACCAAGAAGACGACCACCACCAAGTGACCGGGGTCACCTCCGAGCAAGGGCCGCGTCACAGCGGCCCTCTTTCTCTTCGCGCTATAACCGGGGGAGAGATGCCGCTCACGGCTGGCCTACGGTTGGGCCCTTACGAGATCCTGGGCGCACTGGGTGCGGGCGGGATGGGAGAGGTGTACCGTGCCCGCGACACCCGCCTCGGCCGCGACGTCGCCGTCAAGATCCTGAGTTCCAGGCTGGTCTCCGGGCCGGAGTTGCGCGAGCGCTTCGAGCGCGAGGCCCGCACCATCTCCCAGCTTTCCCATCCGCACATCTGCCCGTTGTACGACGTCGGCCGCCAGGACGACGTGGACTTCCTGGTCATGGAGTACCTCGAGGGCGAGACGCTGGAGCATCGTCTGATGCGAGGCCCCTTGCCGGCCGATCAGCTCCTGAAGATCGCTATCCAGGTCTCCGATGCTCTGGGCAATGCGCACCAGCACGGCGTCGTGCACCGCGATCTGAAGCCGGGCAATGTCATGCTCACCAAGACCGGGGCCAAGCTCATGGACTTCGGGCTGGCGAAGCTCCGCGCCGAATCGGCGCCAGCGGTCGCGGCCCTCGCTGAAATGGTGACCGCACCCACCAGGAAGCTCACCGTCGAAGGCACGCTCGTCGGCACCTTCCAGTACATGGCGCCGGAGCAGCTCGAGGGCGGCGAAGTGGACGCGCGTAGCGATATCTTCGCTTTGGGCGCCGTCATTTATGAGATGGCGGCCGGACGGCCCGCCTTTACCGGCAAGAGTAAGGCCAGCCTGATCGCCGCCATTCTGTCCTCCGAGCCGAAGCCCCTCACCGAACTGCAGCCCATGACTCCGCCCGCGCTCGAGCATCTGGTCCGGACTTGCCTGGCCAAAAACCCGGAGCAGCGCTGGCAGACGGCGCACGATCTGAAGCTGGAGCTGGAATGGGTCGCCGAAGCCGGGTCGAAGGCGGGCGTGCCCGCCCCGGTGCTGGCCCGGCGCAAGCGCCGCGAATGGCTGCTTTGGGGCATCACGCTGTTCTGCTTCCTGGTCGCGCTCGCAGGGCTCTTCCTTGCCTACCGCGAACACCAACGCGTGCTGCCCATCGCGGTGCGCTCCTCCATCGAGCCTCCTGAGGGCCAGATCTTCGCCTTCACCGGCGATGTCGCCGGGCCTCCGGTCATCTCGCCCGACGGTACACGCATCGTCTTCGCGGCTTCCGACCAGAGCAACCATCAGCAACTCTGGCTGCGCTCCCTCAACTCGACCACCCCGCAGCTGATCGCCGGCACCGACAATGCCACCTTCCCCTTCTGGTCGCCGGACAGCCGCAAGGTCGGCTTCTTCGCCGACGGCTCTCTGAAGATCAGCGACCTGTCGGGCACCCCGCCGGTCGCGCTCATCAACCGGGTGGTTTATGGCCGGGGCGGCGCATGGAGCCGCGACGGTCGTATCCTGTTCTCCCCGGGGTTCCGCTACGGCCTGATCTCCATCCCGTCCACCGGCGGTGCGTACAAGGACGTGCTGAGCACGCGTGACACTGAGTTCACCTCTTTCCGCTGGCCCCAGTTCATGCCCGACGGCAAGCATTTCATCTACCTGGCCGTGCACCACGAGAAGGGCATCGAGAGTTCGCTGTTCTTCGCCTCGCTCGACGACCCCAAGCCCAAACTGGTGATGCGCACCAGCGCCGCCGCCCGCTTCGGCTCTGGGCGCTTGCTGTTCATGCGCAACACTACCCTGATGTCGCAGAAATTCGACCCCACGACCGGCGAACTCTCCGGCGAAGCCACGCCCCTCGCCGACCAGGTGCTCTGGGACGCCGGCATCTGGCGCGCCGTGTTCGATGTCTCCGAGAACGGCATTGCCATCCACGAACCCGGCACCGTGGCCGCTTCCACGCGCCTCGCCTGGATGGACCGCGCCGGCAAGCAGCTCTCCACCCTCGATGTGCCGACCGGCTTTCAGACCCAGTCCATCTCACCCGACGGAAGATACCTGGCCGTTCAGGGAAATCCTTCGACCGACCTGTGGATCTACGACCTGGAACGAGGCGTTCACAGTCGTCTGACCTTCGAACCCATGAGCCGCCAGTTCCCTATCTGGTCACCCGATGGACGCTGGGTGGCTTCCCTCACCTTTCTTCCTCCCGCCAGTTTCATTATGCGCAAGCGCGCCGACGGCATCGGCCCGGAGGAGAAGCTCCTCGAGAGCAAGGCGATCATGGCCGTGTGTGATTGGTCGCCGGACGGAAAACATATCCTGTATGCCCAGGCGACGGAGAACGGCGCCGCGAGCTGGATCTGGGCCTTGCCCCTCGACGGCGACCGCAAGCCTTTTCCACTGGTACAAACCCCGTTCTACAATGCGCCCGCCGTCTTCTCCCCCGACGGGAAATGGATCGCCTACCAGTCGAACGAATCCGGCCGCCCTGAGATCTACGTCACCACCTTTCCCCAGCCCTCGGGCAAGTGGCAGGTTTCGACCAACGGGGGATACACACCCAAGTGGGGACGCGACGGCAAGGAGATCTTCTACATCGCTTCGGGCGATACCCGGGTGACGGCCGTTCCCGTCCGCGCCAAGGCTGGGCAGTTCACCATCGGCGAGGCCAAGCCCCTGTTCCGCTTGTCCGGCACGGCGCAGTTGTTCTCCTGGTTCGAGCCTTCGACCCGCAGCGACAAGTTCCTGGCCCCCGCCCCCATGGGCGAGAACCAGCCTCCGCTGACCCTGATCACCAACTGGACTGCCGCCCTGTCCAAGTAGCTTGCTTCTGATGGCTGACGGCTGACCGCTAGTACGGGAAAGGTTCGATCTTCCACTTCTCGAACACTTTCGCTTCCAGGAAGATCTTGAACAGCTCGGGGTCGAGCTCGCCGTCCTTGACCGCGAAGCCCAGGATCTCGATGGCCCGCTCCTGGCTGACCGCCCGCTTGTACGGCCGGTCGCTGGCCGAGAGCGCGTCGAAGATGTCGGAGATGGTCATCATCCGCGTCTGCACCGGGATCTCCGGCGCCGCCAGCTTGTACGGATAGCCCAGTCCGTTCAGCTTCTCGTGGTGGCCGCGCGCGATCTCCGGGATGGTGCGGATCTCCCGCGTCCACGGGATCTGCTGCAGGAAATTGAAGGTGTGCACCACGTGCGACTCGATCTGCAGCCGCTCCGACTCGTCCAGCGATCCCTTGCGGATGGAGAGCAGGCGAACCTCGTCCGGGGTCAGCAGCTGGCGCTCATCCCCGCCGAAGCCCAAAAACTTCTGCGTCGCGATGTCTTGCAGCATCCCGAAACTGCCCTCGGGCAGCACCGTGGGCTCGTCCGACTTCATCACCACGCCCAGATGGTCGTCCAGCAGCCTCAGCTCGCGCTCCAGCTCGGCCTCGAACTCCGGAGACTTCTTGGCGAACTCCTCCGGCCCGCTCTGCAGCAGATGCTGCAGCTTGCGCTTCAGCGTCTCCACTTCGCGGGTGCGCTTGACGAACTCGAAGCGCTGCTTGATCAGGTCCATCTGCGCGGGGTAGAGCTTCTTGGCCTTGACCAGCACCTCCTCGCGCACCCCGACCTTGCCGAAATCGTGCAGCAGCGAGGCGTAGCGGATGGCCTTCATCTCGCTGCGCTCGAACTTCAAGTCGGCGAACGGCCCGGAGTCAGCGCGGTCCACCGCTTCCGCCAGCGCCACCGTCAGGTTCGCCACCCGGAACGAATGGCCGCTGGTGGTGGGGTCGCGCGCCTCGATGGCGATGACCGACGCCTTCACGAACCCTTCCAGCATCCTCTGGATGGCCTCGTACAGCTGGCTGTTCTCATAGGCCACCGCCGCCTGGCTGGCCAGCGATTCCACCAGCTCCTGCTGCCGCTGGGTGTACGGCACCACTTCCCGCTCCACCACCGCCACGTCTTCCAGCCTGGCCTCGTAGTGCCGCTTGGCGTTCAGCAGTTGCACCACCCCCACGATCTCATCCTTCTGATTGCGCATGGGGACGGCCAGGATGGACTTGGTGCGGTACCCGGTGCTCTCGTCGAAGCGCCGGCTGAAGGAGAAGGGCACCCCTTCGGGCAGCTCGTAGGCGTCGCCCAGGCGCAGGCTCTGCCCGGTCAGGGCCACGTAGCCGGCGATGGACTTCTTGCTCAGCTCCATCGTCGTCTCTTTGAAAGGAAAGCCCTTGGAATCGTTCTGCGCCAGCTTGAAGCGCATCCGCTTGCGCGGCTCCTTGCGCTCGTCCTTCAGCTTGCCCGGCGGCAGCTTGACCTCTTCCAGTTCGAGCAGGTAGAGCGAGCCCGCGTCGCTCTGGGTGATCTCCCGGCACTTGGTCAGGATCAACTCCAGCAGCCGCTCGGTGTTGTGCTCCGCCGACAGCGCCGCCCCGATCTTGTTCAGCTCCGAGATCTCGCGCGTGGCCCCCGCCAGCTGCTCTCCCACCTGGCGCCGGGTGGCGTGCAGATGGATGTGGTCGAGCGCATTGTCCACCATGCGCTCCAGCAGCTCGTTCGTGGTCTCCGGCGGCAGGTAGGCGTACACCACCGAGTCCAGCCGCGGATCGCCGAAGCGGTCGCGGCAGAGCGCGATCACCCGCACGCTCGGATCGCGCAGCTGGTCGTAGTGCTCGCGCACCAGCCGTTCCGACGAGGTGAGCACCACTTTTTCCGCCACGTTCGCGTCCAGCTTCTCCCAGGGCATCCGGCGGAAGCGCTGCGTCCCCCGCAGCCTCTCCCGGCATGCCAGGTCGCCGTCGAAGTACACGATGACCGGCAGGATGTGGACACTCCCGGATTTTGGCGCCGTCCGTGCCGTCGTGCTCATGATTGCAGTAGGAGGGGGAGAGACTACTCTGGCCGCAAACTATACCAGAATTACGGGCGGGTGCCTCACCAAGTCGCGATTTTGGCTGCCGACTGACGACCGGCGACTGGCGACTTCTTCACCAGCGGTGGAACGCCGGATGCCCTTCCTTCACCGCCACGAACTTCCCCCGCGCCGTGGCGCAGACCTGCCCGCCGGCCAGCAGCTCCGCCTCGATCACCGCCCGGTCGTCCTTGATCTCCGCCACCCGCGCCACCAGCCGCACCGGCCCGGCCACCGGCGTCGGCCGCAGCAGCTTGATGGAGTACTCCGCGGTCACGGTGCAGGGCGGCTTGTCGGCCCCGGCCCGCTTCATCAGGTGATAGGCCGCCGTCCAGTTCGAGTGGCAGTCCATCAGCGCCCCGATGATCCCCCCGTTCAGCGCCCCCTGGTACGCCTGGTGATGCGCCTGCGGCTGGAACTCGGCCACCACCTGGTCGCCCTCGACGAAGCTCTGGATGTGCAGCCCCTGCGGATTCGCCGGCCCGCACCCGAAGCAGATGTTCCCCGGCGCATAGGTCTCCTGCAGACTCTTTGCCATGGCTCCAAGATAACGCACACTCCCCCGTTCCCGCTGACTCCTGACTCCTGACTCCCGACTCCTGCGTTATAATCCGCCCCACTCCCCCGAGTAACCGGTACAAACGAGGACTCCCAAATGGCCACTCCGACCCAAGCTCCGGCACCTGCGGCCGCGCCCCCCACCGGCGGTCTGCACTTCCTGCAGCGCATCAAGCTGTTCTCCGCGCTCTCCATCCCCGACTGCGAGCAGGTGGTCAAGCGCATGAAGCGCCGCGACTTCCCGCCCAACCAGGTCATCGTGCGCGAAGGCGCCCCCGGCACCAGCATGTTCTTCATCACCGCCGGCAAGGTCGAAATCCGCAAGAAGGACCCGCACACCGGCATCGACTTCCTCCTGGTCGAGATGGGCCCCGGACAGAACTTCGGCGAGATGTCCCTGCTCACCGGCAAGCCGCGCAGCGCCACCGTCACCGCCGTCCAGCCCACCACCGTCGCCGTGCTCGAGCAGGCCGATTTCCAGGACCTCCTGCTCAAGTACCCCAAGATCGGCATCTCCCTCACCACCGTGCTCGCCGAGCGGGTCGAGGCCGCCTCCCAGCAGGTCGGCATCGAGTACATCAACCTCGCCAAGATGAACTTCGACGCCCGCGTCCTCTCGCTCCTCCCCCAGACCATGATGATCCAGCACAAGGTCATCCCCGTGGCCTTCGCCAACAACCGCCTCACCCTCGCCATGGTCAACCCCAACAACATCATTGCGCTGGATGACATACGGCGGATCATCAAGGGGGTGATGATCGAGCCGGTGGTGACCACGGACGACGATTTCCGCAAGTTCATGAACAGCACCTACCAGACGCTGATGAAGAAGGAGGAGGAGCCGTCGAAGACGACTACGGAACTGGTCGGCAAGCCGTCGGAGAACGTCATCGATCTTCTGCAGAGCGAGATCATCCGCGACCTGCAGATGACCGAGGAGCTGGCGGCGGCGGGCGGCGACACCAAGCAGGACCTGATGTCGGCCTCGGAAGACGCGCCCATCATCCGGCTGGGAAATTCGATCTTAGGATTGGCCATCAAGAAGGGGGCCAGCGACATCCACGTCGAGCCCATGGAGAAGGAGCTGGTCATCCGCTTCCGCATCGACGGCGTGCTGCAGACGGTGCAGAACCTGCCCAAGAAAGTCCAGCTCGGGCTGATCTCGCGCCTGAAGATCCTGTCGAAGCTCGACATCAGCGAGAAGCGCCTGCCCCAGGACGGACGCATCTCGGTGAACATGGAGGGCAAGCCCATCGACTTCCGCGTCTCCACCGTGCCCGCCAAGTGGGGCGAGAAGGTCTGCATGCGCATCCTCGACAAATCCAACACCATGCTCGGCCTGGACAAGGTGGTGGCGCACGAACCCACGCTGAAGCTCATCCGCGAGCTCATCAACCAGCCCTACGGCATCATGTACGTCACCGGGCCCACCGGCTCGGGCAAGACGACGACGCTGTACTCGGCGCTGGCCGAGATCAACGAGCCCGGCATCAACATCTCCACCGCCGAGGACCCCATCGAGTACGACCTGGGCGGGGTCAACCAGATCCAGGCCAACAAGGACATCGGGCTGGACTTCGCCCGCATCCTGCGCGCCTTCCTGCGCCAGGACCCCGACGTCATCCTGGTGGGCGAGACCCGCGACAAGGAGACCGCGCACATCGCGGTGGAGGCGGCGCTCACCGGACACCTGGTGTTCACCACCCTGCACACCAACTCGGCCGCCGGCTCCTTCACCCGCCTGAACGAGATGGGCATCGAGCCCTTCCTGGTGTCGAGCTCGACCATCGGGGTGATGGCGCAGCGGCTGGCCCGCCGCCTGTGCCAGCGCTGCAAGGAGCCGTTCCCGGCCGAGGACGCCACCTGCGAGTACATGGGCATGCCCAAGGGCGTGACGATCTATAAGGGCAAAGGCTGCGACGCCTGCAACGGCAAGGGGGTGAAAGGCCGCGTCGGCATCTACGAAGTGATGAAGATGAACGCCGAGCTGCGGCAGATGGTGGCCAAAGGCGCCCTCACCGAGGACATCCACAACGCCGCCCTCCGGCTGGGCATGTGGGATCTCAAGAAATATGCCGCTTGGTTGTTAACAGAAGGCCTCACGACAGTCGAGGAGGTTCTACAGGTTGTGTCGGTCCAGGAGTAA
>DATKKJ010000213.1 GCA_035543055.1 Terriglobales bacterium
ATCAGAAACACTTCCAACACCGCCAGCGCGTGCCACAAGAAATTCAGGGCCAGGCCCTTGGCAAAGGCGGCGGGCGCAACGCGATAAAACGTCAGGAGGTTGTGTTCGGCTGAATCGATGATCGGTTGCCGGGCGCTGACCCAGTTGTGCAGAATGGGTAAACGCCCAATCACTCTGGCTGCATTCCCCATCAATGGAAAACGTTTTACGACGCCCACTGCCGCCAGCAGCACCGTCACCACGAGCAGGGCCGCGATCAGCAAACCATCCACTCGCCATCTTCCACCCAGATGTGCCAGCAACAACGTGGCTATAATTCCCAGCACGGTAACGACGGCCGCGGTGAGGATATGCAGTCCTCCATCGATCGCGGCAGCCGATATGCCATTGGGCAGCGGCACCGCCGAACCCAGGAGAGAAACGCGGAGCCCCTCGCCGATCAATTTACCGGGGAGGCCCAGTTGCCCGGCGGCATCCGAAACCAACTGCACACCATAACTGCGTGCCCAGGAAAGCCCGCCGATGTCGCAGGTGAACGTCTGTCGCCAGGCGCATGTTTTGATGAACTGCGCGATACCTCCCAAGATCATGATCACGAGCAAACCCCAGCCCACTTGCTGGACTTGCTTCCAAATGACCGCCGGACCTGTGCGGAAGACCAAATAGCCCAGAAGGGCCACTCCGATAAGAGCTGCAAGGAATCGAAGCAACACCCGGATTAACCGCTGGAAATCAGGCACGGGACGCCCCTCGATTCGTCACTTACGTTCTGTAACCTCCTTCTCCGCCATTTCCGCCGCTGAGCGCTTCCCAAAGTACCAGAAGGACCGCGTGGATTTCGTGTACGCTTTCCCTCCCGGAACAATCAAGTCGATCTCCGTTGTATTTGAAACTCCGAATTCCGCCGCTTGCGCCGCGGAATCACTCCGAGACGCCGAAGTTGGATCGATCAGTCGAACCGTCGCCGTTTCGAGCACCTGGACTTGCCGCTCTAGAACATCGAATTGGTCGAGGCTCTGAGTGTCGAAGGTGACCGGGGCCGCTGAGAGCAGCTGGAACTCGCCGGCCCGAAGCGCATCAATGATGCAGTTCAACCTGCGATGAAGCTCCGACAACCGCGCTAGTTCCGCCGTGGAATGCCCTTGCGGTGGCTGATTGTGCAGCGTTGTGACGCTCTGCGCCAGGCGTCGGGCATACGTCACGAACGTCGCAGCAGGTTCTCGCATCTGGGCCGAAGTCTTCCTCTACAAGATAAGTCTATGATGGGTGATAACTTACAAATGTTTGTCGAGCCGCTGAAATTTTCGGCACACTCGGGAATGGCACACAGAGCGTAAACCGAGCTAAGTCCTTTGGAAGTGGTGAGCGCGGAAGGAATCGAACCTTCAACCTACTGATTAAGAGTAGGCTCGGGATCAGAACTCGATACCCAACGAACTCGCTTTCACATCAGCCACTTGCCACGAACTGAGTTCGCACGGAAGCACTTTGAACAGGTATCAAAAAGGCCCGTAAAAGCGCACATCGGCGCGAAGCGTATGGCACGTTTATGGCACAGGTATTTTCCAAGCTTGCGCGGATTCACCAGAACGAAGCTGACAGCGGTCTCGTCGCTTAACCTGGGATCTACTGGCGTAGGCTGGTCGCCCGACGCGTCATGCCAAAGCGCCGCTCCCGTCAGGTTGAAGCAAGAGTCCAACTATGACTGTCAGCGAGTTGGAACAGGAACTGACGTTACGTAATTGTCCCTGACCTTCGTGAACGGTTCCCTTTGCGGTAGCTCGTGTGAATCGACGACGCTATTTCCGGCGCGCCGGTAGGGAGACATCCTGTTGCAGGGTGAAGTCAATGAGGGTCTCGCTCGGAACCTTTACCTGCTCGCCCTTGGTGATGATCTCCGAACCGGCGCCGACGCCGGCGCCGACGCCGGCCCCGATGGCCGCACCTTTGCCGCCGCCGGCGATGGCCCCGATGATCGATCCCAGGGCCGCTCCGCCGATGGTTCTCTTGGCAGTGCTTGCTCCGCGCGACTTGCCTGTCAACTCGTACTCACCTGTAACCAACGGGACCGTTTGCCCGCTGACTACGATCCCGGTCAACTCGAGGTGCAACTCCGACCTCCCGGTGAATGTTCCCGACTTCCTGGATTCCGCCAATCGGCCGTACACATCCGCGCCCTTCTCGACGACAATCTGTCCATTGACCATGATCGGTTCCTGCAAAGATGCTTCAAACCGGTCGCCAACGCGGCTTGTCGCCGAATCGATCGCATCGATGGTGCGCACCGAGATTTGCGTACCGGCTGGAATGGTGACATAGGCGGAAGTATCTGCCGGTCGTGTGGTGGAGATCGAATCGGAGAAAGAATGGACGGGCGTTCGCGTTTCAAGCGATGGCTTTGCGTCGAAGCTGATGGAGACTACATCCCCCAAATTGTACTTCTGCACGGACGATTCGACTCTGAAACTGATCTCACTCTCAGTACCGCCAACGAATGTGCCGTTGATGCGGCTGCCATTTTTCAGTTCCAACGAATCAGCCCAGGCAGCCAAGGGCGCCAAGCCCATGGCCGACACCAATGCCAATCCTGCGAGAAGAAAGGACCACTTTACGCGAGAGCAATGAATCATCGATTTCATGACACTCCCTTCCGGAACGCTTCAGCCGCGTGCAACATAAAGTCAGCCGCCGATACCTAAGCACTCGGATTGCCAAACGCTGCCGCAATGCAGGACCAGGAAGCGGCTGTATTTCTATGGACTTACGGAATCGTCACTATTTCCTACGCAGTACGGCCTGCCGTCCGGCGGGCATTCCGTGTCACACTCGCCATACGCATTCAGGAATCACTGACAAGATCTGCTTACCGTAATAAACTGGCAGAGAATGGGAAGAACGACCCTAAGCATTGCATCTTGCTTGTTTCTAGCGCTCTTACCGTCACCCTGCGGTTCCAATCCCGTGGAGCCTGCTCCGGAGTATCGGTTGCGTTTCTATCACACACACACCGGCGAGCGGCTCGACATCGTGTATCGCCGGGGCGACTCCTATTCTCAGCAAGCTCTGGCCAAGCTGGATAACTTTCTTCGCGATCACCGTACTGGTGACGTCCACCATTTTGATCCTCGCCTGTTCGATCTTCTTCATGATCTGACCGCGTCCGTTCACGACCTCGACGGCGAGATCGACGTCGTTTGCGGATACCGCACGCCGCAGAGCAACGAGTACTTGCGGCACCGAAGCGCGCACACGGGTGTCGCCCGGCACAGCTTGCACATGCAGGCAGAGGCTATTGACATTCGTTTGCCGGCAGTCCCGACGGCGGTCCTGCGCGATGCTGCTCTCAAGCTGCATCGCGGCGGCGTGGGTTACTATCGTGACTCCGATTTCGTTCACGTAGACGTCGGCCGCGTGCGCCGCTGGTGATCCCCTTCACCAAGGATAGGGATATCCCTTGGCCAGAGCTTTTTCGAGCGCTGTGTCGTGCCCGTAGATGTCATCGTAGAAGTGAACAAGACCGTCTTCGAGCACGATGACGGTGCCGTAAACGATCAGGACCGGGATGGGATGCGCGAGCCTTACCTGCTGTGTCGTGCTGCCGTTCATCGCTGCCCGAATGCGTTCCATGTTCCATCCCGGATTGTCACGAAGCACCCATGCGGCCAGTTCGGCCGGCGCTCCCAGACGGATGCACCCATGACTGAAATCACGGCGGGACCTGGCAAAGAACTCAGTCGCCGGGGTGTCGTGGAAATAAACGTTGTAGCTGTTGGGAAATACAAATTTCACCAGCCCAAGAGAGTTCTTCGGGCCGGGTCTCTGCCGGACCGAAAGTCTTCCCGCTCTCAACCCATCCATCACCTCGCTTGAGACTCTTCCCGTCGCAACCACCTTGGCATGGCTGTCTACGACCTCGAAGTCCTTCTTCGCCAGGTAATCCGGATCGCGAAGGATATGGGGGATCAGCTCCGCGTGGGTTATGGACGGCGGTACGTCCCAGTACGGACGGAAGACGATGTATTGCATCGTGTCGCTGAACACTGGCGAATGGTGCCCGACAGCCTTGCCCACGACGACGTTCATGGTCACGCCGATGTTGAAATCGCGCTCATAACCGCGGAGGCGGAACTCCGGGATATTCACGACCACTGGAGCTTTTTGATAAGAGCTCGGCAGCCAGCGCAATCGTTCGAGCATAAGTTGCATCTGCTGCACTCGCCGGCTCAGGGGCACATTTAAATCGGCGACAGTCTGAGCGTCGATCAGGCCGCTCGGATCGCGGCCAAGCCGGCGTTGAAAGTTCTTAACGGCGCTGACCAGGCTGCCCTCATAGACCGCCGAATCGGCAGAAACCTTCGCGCCAGCCGGCAAATCGCCGACCAGGCGGAGCCATCTAGCAAGCCGCTGTGTCCCTCCATACGGCTGGCCAGGCGCGATGGCCTTCTTGACCGCAGGAAGCTGCTCTCCATCATCTTCCTTAGCGAACTCAATGTATTTTTGCAGCGCTTGTATGGTGCGGTGATAAACCGGGTAAGGGGGCTCGACTCGCGCTAGCGCACGAGAAACGTCCGGCGCATCCAACACGTTCTCTTTCAAGAACTCGGCCAAATCATACTTCTTGGATTCATCATCGATGAAGAAGGAAATGCGGTTGGGGTTTATCTTTCCGACATGGAGGTCCGAGATATAACGCATGGCGCTGACGGTAAGCGCCAGGTCAAACTTAGCGGCGTCGGCTTCGCTTGCCTGGTGTGCCAGCGGTTTCAGTCTTGCCAGACGGTCCTGCCATCGTGCACCATCGTAGTCCTCCGGGGAGAGCCCTTTCAGATCTGATCGCTGGAGTAGCACGATCATCTGCCGCGCCTGAGGAGTGGGTTCTTGCCCCCTCGTCCACCACAGTGAGTACCCGTTGAGCTCGTAGAACTTGTTGACGTGCTTGCTGTAGTCGCTGAAATCCGGCCAACGGAGCTCGGCAAATCTGCCTTGCTGCACGGTCTCACGAATCCAGACTTGCGCTCCGCTGCTCAGCCCTCCGGCTTTCTCCGCATTGGTTCCTGGCGCCGATTGGGTGCCAGGGAAAGCCGATCCTAGTCCGAAGAAAAGAAGGAGAGCTATAAGTGACAATAGCAACTGCCTTCTCCACACCGCTTTCCAGAAGACACGCACAACTCCTCCTTGCTCACTGCTGTAATAGCACGGCAGGTGCCAATCTGCGGTAACGCATTCTGCAAGGGCGGCGGCCAGTTTGACCGGAATTCGCAGGTGTGCCGTAGGTGTGCCATCCGCTTCGAGACGATACGAGCCAAAGTGCGTATTTTCAATACCGTGTCAGAAGTGCTTCCGTGCGGGCATTTTCGCGGTAAATCATTGAGAAGAATGGTGAGCGCGGAAGGAATCGAACCTTCAACCTACTGATTAAGAGTCAGTTGCTCTGCCAGTTGAGCTACGCGCCCACTATGTCAGGAGGGCACACCTTTGAGGGACTAGCAGGTTCGCGGGCGAACAAAGCGAGTCGGGAGTGCGCCACCACGAGTGTAACAAAGGGTCGCGACTTCCATCAACCGGAGACAGAGGGAGCAGCCCGGCGGCGCCGGGCTGCCTCTGCGCGATGGGGGACCTTACTTCTATCGCGAATGCCTTTACTGCTGATCGAACTTGACGATGACGGTCTCGGTGGTGTCGGAGGAGGCCGGCTCGTAGGTCCAGTCCTTGACGGCCTGCACCGCGGCGGCGGCCAGTAACGGATTGCCGCCCAGCACCTCGACCTTCTTCACCTTGCCGCTGGCGGTGACCAGCACGTCGAGCTTGACGGTGCCGCTCAGGTGCATCTGGCGGGCGGTTTCCGGATAAGCGACGGGCCGGTTGTTCTTGGCCGGCTTGCGCGTTTCGGCGAAGGCCAGGCAGGAGGACAGCAGGACCAGTGCGGTGAAGATGCGAACGACGGTGGATCTCATGCGACTTTCTCCTCGGCAATAACTTGTACAGCGATTAAGTAATGCAAGGATACCGGACCCGGCGCGAGGCCGCACGTTACCCAGGTAACGGTCCGGTCCCTCGGGCGGTCGCGAGGGTAGGGCTCCCTCGCTGCGCCCGGAACACAAGAAAAACGGGAGGCGCTCGCAACGCCTCCCGGAGCAGTGTTCAGTCGCCAGACGTCAGTCGGCGGCTGAAGATCAATGAACGATCTGCGGTACGGTAAGTCACTGCGTGTGGAAATCCCTAGATGGAATGAAAGCGAACCGAAGCCTAGAGTTCCCGCAGAGTGACGGCGATGCGGCCGCGTGCGGCGCGGACGGCGGGGGGCACACCGCCCACCACGCCCATCAGCAAGGCGAAAAAGATTCCGGCTGACATGAGCGCCGGCGTGACCTTGAATGCGAATGCCAGGTGAGAGAAGGTCTGCCAGTTCATGGTGCCGGTGGTCAGGCCATTCAGCGGGAGCACACCGGCGGTACCGACGAGGCCGCCGATGAAGGCGATGCAGAGTGCCTCGAACATGAAGGAGAGCACCACCGCGCCCGCGCGGAAACCCAGCGCGCGCATGGTGGCGATCTCACGGCCGCGCTCGGCGACGGCGGAGTACATCGTGTTCAGCGCTCCGAAAACCGCGCCGATGCCCATTACGGCAGCGACGAGAGCGCCAAGAACGGTGATCAGCGTAGTCAGTGCGCGCGACTGCTTCTCGTAGTATTCGACCTCGCGGTCGACCTGTACGGTCATGCGCGGATCGGCGGTGAGAGCATCCTTGAAGCGGTTGAACGCGCCGGCGGATGTCAGGCGCACGGTGACCGACTGCACGCGGTCAGGGGGACGCTTATAGGTCTGTCTCAGGATGTCGCCGTCGGTCCACACCTCAGAATCGAAGGCACTGCCGCCCGCGTCAAAGATGCCGACGACGATCCAAGTCCCTCCGCCAAAATTCAACATGCTGCCCAGGTCGAGTCCGGCGTAGCTCTTCAACGCATTCTTGCCGACGATGAGCTCATTCAGGCCGGGATGGAAGAAGCGTCCGGAGACGATCTTGAAGCCCTCGTGGACCTGCGCGGCGACCGCGGTCAATCCGCGGACCTGCACATTAGCGTCAGTGCCCGTAGATCTCAGAGGAAAGGCGGCTACGACAACGCTCTCCGGGCTGACCAGCGGGCCGACGGGACCGCGCTCTACGCCGGGAGCGTCCTGGATGACATGGATCTGGTCAATGGTGACGGCGCTCTCCATCTCCGAGGTCGCACCAGCCCGGCGGATGAGCGCGTTGCGAGGAGAGCCGGAGGCGACCAGGGTTGCCTTGAAACCCTTGGCCAGCGACAGCATGGCAATGAAAACGCCGACGGTACCGGCGATACCAAGGACAGCAACGACGGTCGAAGCCCAACGCACACGCAGGCTGCGGAGGTTGTAGGTCAGCGGAATGGCCATTCAGATCCTCCGAAGCGCGTCTGCGACCCTGAGGCGCATCGCCGAAAGGGCGGGGAAGATACCCGCCGCCACCCCGACGGCCAGCGCAGCGACGATGCCAAGCGCGATGGCGTCAGGGCGCAAATAGAAATACGGAAGCATGCCGCGTGTCGGGTCGCCGCGCAGCGTCATCAGCTTGGCCAGGAGCAGCCCCAACCCACCCCCGATGATGGCTACCGTCAGAGACTCAAAAAGCACCAGGAAGAGTACGAATCTGTCCGAAAAACCCACAGCCTTGAGCACAGCCAGCTCGCGCGTGCGCTCACGCACCGCGATGGCCATCGTATTGCCGGTCACCAGCAGCAAAGTGAAGAACACGACTGCGCCGATGCTCATGATGATGAGCCCGATATTGCCGGCCTGCTTCACAAAGCCGGCGGCGAAGGACTTCTCGGTATCGGTCTTCGTCTCCCAGGGAGAGTTCGCGAACGTGCCGTCGATGGCTTTGGCGACACGCACCGCATTGTCGGGATCGTCGATGCGCACGGTGTACCAGCCGATCAGGCCCTTCCAGTAAGGACTCTCCTTCTCCTCGAGCAGCTTGTAATGGAACCAGAACTGAGTGGTGTCGTCGGCGGGACGGCTGCCCTGGTAGATGCCGCGGATGTTGAACTCCCAAATTCCAGGGAAGATGGTGCCCTTGATAGGCACGCGGTCGCCGAGCTTCCAGCCAAAGCGCCTGACCAAGTCGGCGCCGACGATGGCGCCTTCGCGATCCTCGAGCCAGGCCTTCCATTGGTCGTCAGGAAGTCGAAACTCGGGAAACATCTGTTTGTAGTTCTCTTCATCGATGGCGAACTGGGGGAAGAAATTGCGCTCGTCCTGGTAAACGCCGCCGAACCAGTTGGCGTGGGTGACCGACTTGACGCCCGGAATCTGCGCCAGCCGCTCCTTGTAGGAGATGGGCAGCGGCTGGATGATCGAAACCTTGTTGACGATCACCAGCCGGTCGGCTCCTGCGACCTCGAGGCCCTGATTGAACGCTCCGCGTACCACCGCCAGCAGACCGAAGAGGAAGAGAGCGACGGCGAACGAACCCAAGGTCAGCGTTGTGCGGATCTTCTTGCGAAACAGATTGGCGAACACCAACCGGCTGTACTTCATGACCGCACGCCTCCCGCGCTGACTGCCTCGACGAGTACACCCTTATCGAGGTGGAGGGTGGTCTGCGAGCGTTCCGCAGCCAGCGGGTCGTGCGTGACCATGAGGACGGTCTTCTGGTGTTCGCTGACCAGCCGCTCAAGCAAAGTCATGATCTCGTCGGCACTCTTGCGGTCGAGGTCGCCGGTGGGTTCGTCGCAGAGCAGGAACGTTGGGTCGGCGACGATGGCGCGTGCGATGCCGACGCGCTGCTCCTGTCCGCCGGAGAGCTGGTTGGGGAAGTGATTCATACGGTCGCCCAGGCCAACGATCTGCAACGCGGCTTCGACGTGTTTGCGCCGGTCGGCTTTGGAGAGCTTGGTCAGAAGCAGCGGCAGTTCGACATTTTGCGCCGCGGTAAGCACTGGAATGAGGTTGTACATCTGGAAGATGAAGCCGACGTGGCGGGCCCGCCAAGTCGTGAGCTTGCTGGCCGACATGTGTGTGATCTCGTCGCCGGCGACACTGATGCTGCCGCGGGAGGGGACGTCGAGTCCGCCCAGCAGGTTCAGAAGCGTGGTCTTTCCGGAGCCGCTCGGCCCCATGAAAGCGACGAAATCGCCGGCGTCCACGTCGAGGTTCAAGCCCTGCAGGACGTGGATCTCCTCGCTGCCGCGCTGATATTTCTTGTCGAGCCCGCGTACCTGGATCAGGCTCTTGCCATCGCCTTTGCCATCCACCCTGACCATCCCCAACACTCCTATTGTTTTTTGATCCCGACCTGCTGGCCGTCGTGCAGGCCGTCGAAGCCACTGGTGACGAGCTGATCGCCGTCGTTGATGCCGGCCAGGACCTCCTGCGAGTCCCCACTCGTACCGCCGACGCGAACGGCCCGGCGCTCCACGCGTCCGTCCTTGTACAAGAAGACCACCTGCTGCCCGTTTTCGTTGCGGATGGCGTCCTTCGGGATGAGCAGCCGAGCCGTGCCGCTTGCCGGCGCGGGTTCGTCTCCAAGGAAACTGACCTTTACTCCCATGTCGGGCAGGATCCGCGGATCGAGTTGGTTGAACGAGATGCGTACCTTCACCGTCGCTTTTTGCCGGTCGGCGGTGGGGATGACCGTCCGCACAGTACACGGGATCTTCCAGTCGGGATACGCGTCGAGGATCGCGGTGACGGGCTGGCCCGGCTTGACGCGTGCGATGTATGACTCGTTGACGTCCACCTCGACTTCGAGCGATCTCATGTCCACGACGGTGGCGATGCCGGTGCGAGTGAAGCCCCCACCGGCCGAGATGGGCGAGACCATCTCACCGACCTGGGCGTCCTTGGAGACTACGATGCCGGTGAACGGCGAGCGCACGGTACAGTTGTCGAGGTCCTGCTGCGCCACCTTGATGCGCGAATCGGCGGCGCGCACCTGTTCCTCGGTGAGAGCGATCCTGGCGCGGAGGCTATCGGCAGTGGTCTTAGCGAGGTCGAGCGCCTGCTGGCTGGCGACGCCGCCCTGATGAAGGGAATCGGTGCGGCGGAGTTCGCGGTCGGCGTTCTCGAGATTGACCTTCAGGTCGGCGAGCGCGGCGGCGGTGGCTTCGCGATCCGACCTTGCAGAATTCAGCCGCACGCGCGCATCCGAGTCGTCGAGGTACGCCAGCACCTGGCCTTCCTGCACGTGCATGCCCTCGTCGGCGATCATCTGGATGACCCGGCCGGTGACCTTGGCGGCGACAGTCGCTCGGCGCCGAGGGGTCACGTATCCGCTGGCGTTCAGCAACGCGACGCGAGTATCTGCGGTCGTCGCGTGTACGGTGGTGACCATGACCTCCGGAGCTTTCCCTTTCAGCGCAAACACGAGAGCCGAAACCAGCAGCAAGAGACCGATGGCCGCAAATACATAGCGCAGCCACTTCGGACCACCCTGGTGGCGCGCCGAGTGGTCGATCTTCAGCGAAGAGAGGTCAGGCGTGGACAGTTGAGAGCCCATGGAGATGCTTCAAAGGTACACTGCTGTGTTTCAACGGGCAACAGGTGCCGCCGGAGATCAAGATTGCAGACTTCACGGAGATTTTACGCCGCGTTTGGAAGTCAACGAGCGACGAGCCGGTGGCCTCGCGCCCGCATTTCGTACGCTGAAAGGCCTTGGCGAGGGCGCGCCGGCTACTTTGTCGAATCTGCAAAAAAAAGGGGAGGCGCTCGCAACGCCTCCCGGAGCAGTCTTCAGTCGTCAGACGTCAGTCGGCGGCTGAAGATCAATGCACGCCGTCCACGAAGCGGACGGTGCGTACGGTCTCCTCTTCTTCCTTGCTCAACTGGCCGCAGCTGACGCCGTACTCGAAGCCCTTGTCGAAGGCCTTGGCGTTCAGCTCGCGGAAGCTGGGCGGCACGGAATCGAGCACCGCGTCGCGCAGCGCCTTGGGGTCGAGCAGGCGGGTGACGGCGGCGAAGAAGCCGACCATCACGATGTTCAGCACCATGCGCTTGCCCAGCTCCTCGGCCAGCCGCGTGGCGGGCACGCTGAACAGGCGGACGCCGGGCTTGACGTTGTCCACGCGCACCAGGTCCTGCTCCACGATCAGGATGCCGCCATCTTTGACCTCGCCGGCGAACTTGGTGTAAGCCTCCTGCGACATGATGACCAGGATGTCGGGCTGGGTGACGTAGGGATAGAGGATGGGCTCCTTGTCCAGGATGACCTGGGCGGCGCAGGCGCCGCCGCGGGCCTCGGGACCGAAGCTCTGGGTCATGGTTGCGTAGCCGCCCTGGTTGATGCTGGCGGCCTTGCCGATGACGATGGCGGAGAGGATGACGCCCTGTCCTCCGAAGCCGGCGAGGCGGATCTCAGTGAGTTTCATTGTTCGCTGCAACCTCCGTCCTGGGCTTCTTCGGCCCTTTGCTCCTCCACGGCATACCAGTCGGTGTATTCGGGGCAGGCCTGCGCCAGGTGCTGGCGCATGAGCTCGATGTAGTCGGGCTTTTCCTTGTCCACGAACTTGCCGACCACGATCTCGCCCTGCTTGCTCAGGGCGCATTCGCTGGTGGGGGCTCCGTTGCGGATCTTCGACTTCTCCTTGTAGTACTTCATGGTGTCGAGGCCGTCGCCCAGCTTGTTGCGGCGCTGGTAGAGCGTCGGGCAGGGGGAGAGGACCTCGATGAAGCCGAAGCCCTTCTTGGCGAACATCTCCTGCATGGAGCGGGCGATCTGCCGGACGTGGAAGGTGGTCCAGCGGGCGACGTAGACCGCGCCCGCGGCTTCGACCAGCGCGGGAAGATTGAAGGCGGGATCGAAGCTGCCGTAGGGCGCCGTGGCGGTGATGACATTGCCCGGAGTGGTGGGAGCGGTCTGGCCGCCGGTCATGGCGTAGATCAGGTTGTTGACGCAGATGACCTTGATGTCCACGTTGCGGCGGGCGGCGTGAATGAGGTGATTGCCGCCGATGGCGAACAAGTCGCCGTCGCCCGAGTACACCACCACGTTGAGCTTGGGATTCGCCAGCTTCAAGCCGGTGGCGAAGGGGATGGCGCGGCCGTGAGTGGTATGGAACGAGTCCAGCTTCACGTAGCCGGCGACCCGGCCGGTGCAGCCGATGCCGCTCACCAGGGCCACGTTCTTCAGGTCCACCTTGGAGTCGATGAGGGCGCGGGTGAAGCAGTTGACGGTGGTGCCGATGCCGCAGCCCGGGCACCAGATGTGGGGCATCCGGTCCATGCGCAGGAAGGGCTCGACCGGGTTGATGTGGGTGACGGTTTCAGGGACCGAGGTCGCGCTCATCGGATGGCCTCCTCGATGGACTTCAGGATCTGGTTGGGATCGTGGACGCCGCCGCCGGCGTGGGGGACGTGCACGACCTTGCAAGCGCCGTGGGCGGCGCGCTCCACCTCGCGCGACATCTGCCCCAGGTTCAGCTCGGGGACGACGATGGCCTTGGTCTTCTGCGCGATGGCCGCGATGTTGCGCTCGGGGAAGGGCCAGGCGGTAATCAGGCGGAACTTGCCGACCTTCAGCCCCTGGGCATGGGCCAGTTCGATGGCGCGCTGGGCCACGCGCGAGGTGATGCCGTAGCTGACCACAACGGCGTCGGCGCCCTCGAGGTCGGAGGCTTCGAACAGGGTGATCTTGTCCACGGCGTTCAGGATCTTGCTCTGCAGGCGCTTGACCAGCTTGTCCTGCGCCTTGACGGTCATGGCGGGATAGCCGCGCTCGTCATGAGTAAGACCGGTCATGTGGAACTTGTAGCCTTCGCCGGCGTGGGCCATCTCGGGGACCCCGTCGCCATTGGTCCGGTAGGGCAGATACTCGCCATTGGGCTTCGCTTTGCGCCGGGGCAGGACCTCGATCTTGGCGGCGTCGGGGATCACCACTTTCTCGGTCATGTGGCCGACGCACTCGTCGAGCATCACCATGACGGGGACGCGATACTGCTCGGCGAAATTAAAGGCCTTGATGGTGAGGTCGAAAGCTTCCTGGGGAGAATTAGGGCAGAGTGCAATGATCTCGTAATCGCCGTGCGAGCCCCAGCGGCACTGCATCATGTCGGACTGCGCCGGGAGGGTGGGCAGGCCGGTGGAAGGGCCTCCGCGCTGCACGTCCACGAACACCACCGGGGTCTCGGTCATGGCGGCGTAGCCGATGTGCTCCATCATGAGGGAGAAGCCGGGGCCAGAGGTGACGGTAAAAGCCTTGGCGCCGCCCCAGACCGCGCCCTGGATGGCGATGGAGGCGGCCAGTTCGTCTTCCAATTGGATGAAGACGCCGCCCACGGTCGGGACGCGCATGGCGAAGCGCTCGACCACCTCGGTGGAGGGCGTGATGGGATAGCCGGCGGCAAAGCGGGCGCCGGCGGCCAGAGCGCCTTCACAGCAGGCGTGGTCGCCGTCGAGGAAATGGACGCCGGTCAGGACACCTTTGGGATCAGCGTGCATCGGAGCCGGCCTCCTTTGCGTCAGTCTTGTAGCCATGGATGGCGAAATCCGGGCAGTACATGCCGCACAGGTCGCAGCCGCTGCACTTCTCGGGGGTGACCAGGATGGGCGGGTGATATCCCTTGGAATTGAACGCGGAGGAAAGAGCCAGCACCTTGGTGGGACAGAACTCGACGCAGAAACCGCACGCCTTGCAGCGCTCCACCACGATGGAGACCGTACCTTTGGCCATCGGAGTCCTCGAATCTCGCGCCCTACCCCACAGGTGAGCCGGGCGCGGTGAGCAAGTCGTTCTGATTCTGAACCTCGCCCGTTCCCTGCGTGGTGATGCATGTCACAGATGGACGTGATGAATGACGCAGGGCAGCGTCCAGCGCACGGCACCGCCCGGGGTGACTGCTATCACTGCGGGTAGGCGGCGGGCGGCGTAGGGTGCATCTCGTAGACAGCCGAGGCAGCTGTCCCATGGAGGTTTGGTATGCGCGTGAACGACGTGATGACCCGGAACCCGGCGGTGTGCACGGCCACCAGTTCGGCGCAGACCGCGGCCGATCTGATGAAGAAGCACAACACCGGCATGATCCCGGTGGTGGACGACGCCTACAGCCGGACCCTGGTGGGCGTGGTGACCGACCGCGACCTGTGCCTGGCGGTGGTGGCCGCAGCCCGGGAGCCGATGCAGGTGTGGGTGCGGGATTGCATGACCCCCGACCCGGTCTTCTGCGCGCCCGAGGACAAGGTGGAGGTGGCGCTGGCCGTGATGCAGAAGCACCAGGTGCGGCGGGTGCCGGTGGTGGACGTGCACAAGACGGTGCACGGAGTGGTGTCGATCGGCGACCTGGTGCGGCATAACGCGGTCGGCAACGGGGAGCTGTTCAGCGCGCTGAAGAAGATCTTCGCGCCCAAGACGCGAGCAGCGAAGAAAGCGGCGTAAGAGCAGTCGGCAGCTGAATGGCAGCGGGACTGACGTCCCGCTGCTGGGCGGCGGCGGTTGTGCAGAGACCCGTCAGATCCTTCGTTGTCGGCTGAAGCCGACTGCCTCAGGATGACAATCAGTTAATGTTTGCCGCCAACGCAAATGCCCTGCCTTGCGGCAGGGCATTTGCGTGAAGCAGTTCCTTCATTTGGCTAATGCCGTGGTGGCGTGCATGCCGCGGCGCTGGTTCTCGGGCAAGTGACGCTCGTCGTATCCCGTATAGACCTGCCGCGGGCGGTAGATCTTGGTGTCGGGATCGCTGAGCATCTCCTCCCAGTGCGACAGCCATCCGGCCACGCGCGGGATGGCGAACAGCACCGTGAACATGTTGGGCCTGAAGCCCATGGCCTGGTAGATGATGCCGCTGTAGAAGTCCACGTTGGGATACAGGCGGCGCTTGATGAAGTACTCGTCCTCGAGGGCGATCTTCTCCAGGGCGAGGGCGATGTCGAGCTTCTGGTTGCGGCCGGTGATGAGGAAGACCTCCTCGGCGATCTGCTTGATGATCTTGGCGCGCGGATCGTAATTCTTGTAAACCCGGTGGCCGAAGCCCATCAGCTTGCGCTTGCCATCCTTGACCTGCTTGATGAAGTCGCCGATCTTGTCCTTGGTGCCGATCTCGTCGAGCATCTTCAGCACTTCCTCGTTGGCCCCGCCGTGCAGCGGGCCGTAGAGAGCGGCGGCGGCGGCGGCGGTGGAGACGTAGGGATCGGCCTGCGAGCTGCCCACCTGGCGCATGGTCGAGGTGGAGCAGTTCTGTTCGTGGTCGGCGTGCAGGATGAAGAGGATGTCCAGGGCGCGGGCCAGCACCGGGTTCGCCAGGTACTTCAGCTCCGTCTTCTTCCAGAGCATGTTCATGAAGTTCTCGGCGAAGGTGAGGTCATTGTCGGGATACACGTAGGGCAGTCCCAGGCTGTGGCGATAGGCGAAGGCGGCGATGGTGGCGGCCTTGGCGATCAGGCGCTGCTCCTGCAGCTTGCGGTTGGCGGCATCGTGGATGTTGTGGGCTTCCGGATAGAAGGTGGAGAGGGCGGCCAGGGTGGAGACCAGGATGCCCATGGGGTGGGCGTCGTAGTGGAAGCCGTCGATGAACTTCTTGATGTTCTCGTGCAGCATGGTGTGCAGCTTGACTTCCTGGACCCATTGCTCCTTCTCGGCGGTCGTGGGCAGCTCGCCGTACATCAGCAGGTACGCGACCTGGAGGAAGCTGCAATGCTCCGCCAGTTCCTGGATGGGGTAGCCGCGGTAGCGAAGGATGCCCTTATCGCCGTCGATGAAGGTGATGGCGCTCTTGCAGGAGGCGGTGTTGGTGTACGCCGGATCGAAGGCCATCATCCCGAAGTCCTCGGAATTCACCTTGATCTGCCGCAGGTCCATGGCCTTGATGGTGTCGTTCTGGATGGGAAGCTGGTAGTCCTTGCCGGTGCGGCTGTCGCGCACGGCGAGGGTCGGGTTGGGATTGCCGTTCGAATTCATGCACAGTCTCCCCCGGCCGCTCCGGCCTGCGGCAGCGCCGGTCAGTGGAGGCGGCCCGGAACATCGCTAAGATAAAAACCTGGCGGGCCGAGGCCGCGCCAGCCTGATTCTGCGGGGCCAAGACACGCGAAGCTGTGATTCAAATCACACCCATGGGTGAGCCCAGACCTGTGCCGGGACGCCATCCCCAGGGAAGGGGGCACGGGTCTCCTGAGGCGCACAGTCTAGTCCTATCAGCCGGGGTCTGCCAACTGGTCGGGTCGCCTCAGTCGGCCTGCTGCGGGTCGGGCTCGGCGTCCCCGGCCCGCCGGGTCACCGGCAGCAAGCCCCGCACGATCACGTACAGGATGGGAATGATGAAGAGAGGACCGCGGTCACGCTTTGGTGGCGGCCGGCACATTTCCCGTTTTGGGCCACTGGTGCATTTTGGGTCCGCACATCACTGGCTTGGTTCCGGACCTGCTCTAGCATTTCTGTGCTCGGCATATCTGCCTTCGGCAGAGTGACAGAGGAGGGGCCATGGACCCGTCGTTCGAGCAAGCCTCGCACTTCCTCGACCAAGCCTTACTCTCCTATGCCGGCGGACAGATCGAAGAGGCAGCCGAAAACATGGCCAGTGCGGCAGCCATACTTCGCGAGATCCAGCCGGTGTTCCCTGCCCTGAACCTTGAGCCGCCTGCGGGTGAGCCGTTGGTCATAGAATTCCCGGCAGCCACGGCGCCCGGCTCGTCGCGTGCGCAGTCCCCGCCGGCCATTCAGCGGGTCAGCGTGGAGTCAGCACGAGAACCCTCTCTCGCCGCCGCGGCTTGAATGCCGACGCGCGACCCTCGCATACTTGTGCGGAGGACGTGATGGCGCTACCAGCTCTCATCCCGCATCCTGTGTCGGACCTGAGCCCCGAGGACTTGCGCCGGACGCTGGAACAGTTCGTGCCGGCGGGCCTCAGCCGGAAGAAACGGATCGACGCCATCCGCGCCCTGCTGGAAACTCCGCAGGGAAAGATGATGCGGGCGGAGATGGGACGATGGATCGTCGAACATCTCGTCCCCATCGCCAGTCTGGTGCCCGAAGAGTACGCCGCGTGGCGGCCTCCGGTGCGCGACGCCATGCTGTACGTGGTGGCCCATCTCTCCCCTGCCCGCCTTGCCCCCAAGCTCCTGGAGCAACTGGAGCTGCCCTCCGGCGCCCGGCCCGAAAAACGGCTGCTGTGCTTGATCGCCCGGGTGCCGGGGCTGCAGAAACTCGGCCAGGTGCTGGCCCGCAATCGGCACCTCCGCCCGGCGCTGCGCCGTTCGCTCTCCCAGCTGGAGAACGGCATCCGCGACGTGGATGCCCCCGGCACGCGCGCCATCATCCGCCGGCAGCTGGGAAGCAAGCTGGAGCGTCTTGGCGTGCAGATGGATTCCCGCCTCCTCTCGGAGGCCAGCGTCAGCGCCATCGTGCGCTTCACCTGGCGCAACCCGGAGAGCGGGCAAAAAGAGCGCGGCGTCTTCAAGGTCCTGAAGCCGCACATCCCCGATTGCTTCGCCGAGGACATGGAGCTGTTGCACGATCTCTCGCAGTATTTCGCCCAACATCACCACGAATACGGCGCGCGCGCCCGGCTGATCCCCGACACCTTCAGGAAGGTCCGCCGCCTGCTGCAGCACGAGGTCGATTTCGTGCGTGAGCAGACCACGCTGGTGGAGGCGGGCAAGCTTTACCACGACATCGCGGGAGTGCGGATCCCGCGGGTCCTCGCTCCCCTGTGCACGCCGACCATCACCGCGCTCAGCGAGGAGCGCGGGGCGAAGGTCACCGCCGCCGCCGCCCGCATGCCGCAGTGGCGCCGGCGCCAGGTCGGCGAGCAACTGGTGGCGGCGCTGGTCGCGGTGCCCCTGTTCGCCTCCGGCGAGTCTTCGCTGTTCCACGGCGATCCCCACGCCGGCAACCTGTTGTACGACGCGCCCGCGCGCGACCTGATCATCGTGGACTGGGCGCTGCGCGAGCGCTTGAGCCGGCAACAGCGGCGGCAGCTCGCGCTGCTCTTCCTGATGGTGGCGCTGCGCGATCCGGTGGGAGCATCGACCGCCATCGCCGCTCTGGCCGAGAGGCCGGTCCGGCGCGGCTCACGCCAGTGGGAGATCATCCGCAACCACACCGCCCACTACATCGACCAGGTGCCGCTCACCCAATTCCCCAGCGCCGTGGACGCCATGCGGGTGCTGGAAAAGGCGGCCTACGAGGGCATCCGTTTCCCGGGATCGCTGATCATGCTGTCGAAGGTGCTATTCACCCTGGATGGCATCCTGCACGACATCGGCTGCAGCAGCGCGTCCATGGGCACGGCAATGGCCCGCCACATGGCGCGGCGCTGGCTCACCGCGCGCGCCGGCTTTGCTTCGCCCCTGACCGCGGGCGATTGGGTCACGGTGCAGTGCAGCGCCATCCTCTACAGTTCGCGCTTGTGGGTGAAAGGTCAGCAGACGATCGTCGATCGTTTCCTGCCGGGCGGCGCCAGGGACGAGAAGATCGTCAGTGCCGCCTCGCCGCGCCGTTGACGCGGCGACGGGTGCGCGCCTCCCCCAGCCGCTCCGCGATCACCGTGTACACCGCGGGATTGAAGACCAGCCCCATGTGGGTGCCGGAAACCTCGAAATCGATATCCTGGTCCCCAGTGCGGCAGTAGTGCCAGTCCACGACCCCATCATCGCGGGTATAGATGGCGGTCTGGAGCGCGGAACCGTTCATCCGGCGACGCAGCGAGTTCACGAACTCACAGGTACAACGCGGGGTATAACAGTCGGGCAGGACGTCCTGCGCGTGCTCATTGAGGATGTTCTGGCGCACCGCCTCGGCCACGTTCAACACGCTGTGGTTCAGCACCGTGCCGCGGAAGGGGGCGGCCAGGGTGGTGACCGAAGCCACGTCGTTGGGCCGCTGCGCCGCGATGGAACGCGCCATGACACCTCCCAGGCTGTGCCCGATGAGGTGGATCTTGCGTCGGGTATGCCGCCGCGCCTTGTCGATGGTCTCCGTCAGCCGGTATTTGATGAGCAGGTTCGGGCACTCGGCGTTCAGCCCCATCCCGGAAACGTAGGAGCGATAGCCGATCCGGCCCAGCCACTCCGCCAGGTGCGTCAGATAAAGATCGGTGCCCAGGAAGCCTGGAATAACCACCACGGCAGAGCCGTCGCCGCGCGGGATCCCAAGGCCATAGAACACGGGGGAGGCATGCAGCAGGAGGAGTTCGGCGCCGAACAGGACTTCTTTCCAGATGGGAATGCCCGCGTCGGCCGCATCCTCACGGATGTCGTAGTGCCGCGGTGCCAGGCACGATGATGATGACGCTGTTCTTTTCGCTCTCACTTAGACGGGGGACGACCGAGAAGCATTTGCACCGCGTATGGAGGAAGTATCCACACCGCGCGGATGCCTGTCCATTTCTTTTTTGCTGCTTACCCGAGCAGAAAGACCGCGGCTAGCCCGATTTGGGCATAGCCGCGGCTTCCTTTGGCGGGCGTGCCGTTTCTCGCGCTCCGCCAACGAGACTCAACCCGGCAAAGCCGTCTTCAGGCGGCCGCCACCTTGGCCATCTTGCGGGCGCGGGGATGCCGCTTCACAGGCATGCGACGCACTCCCGGCTTGACCATGGTGCCGATCAGCGCCTTCTCTGCATCCACGAAGCTCTTGATGCCCTCTCCCGTCAGGTTCGCCATAGGCAGCAGGCGGGCGGGGTTCATCAGCTCCAGGGCGCGGGTGGCGACCTTGAGGTTGACGTTCATCTGCTGGCCGGCGACATCCAGCAACTTCTTCTGCGCCTCGATGAACGCGTTGCTGGCTTCGCGGGCGAGCTTGGCCAGTTCGGTCTTCTTGACCAGTCTCGGTTTCTCCGTACGGCCGCTGGTCATGTGCGTGGTCTCCTGGGCCACGATATCCAGGAACTTCTTCTGGGCATGGATGAAGGTTTCCATGGACTCACGCGCCACGTCGACCAGGTGATTGCTGCCGACCTTGCCCTTGCGGGCCCCCTCCAGCCAGTCCAGGGTCTGCTTGCTGGTGATCTTGAGGAAATCCAGCTGCATTCCCAGGAAGGTATCGATGGTGCGGCGCACCAGGTCGCTCGCGGCGACGGCTGGGACCGAACCGCCCGTCCGCTCCTTGACCGCGTTCATCAGGATGTTGTTCTCCTCCTGCGCCAGGTTCAGCAGGATGCGCTGGGCCTCGATGAAGCTCGAGGTCCCTTCGACCGCCAGCTCGGTCAGGATCTCGACCGGAGAATGCTCCGGGTCGGAGAACCCTTCGCGCAGGCTCTTCATGGCGACCGCGTTCTGCCGCATCGCCAGGTCGACCAGGATGCGCTGGGTAGCGAAAAAGCTCTCGACTCCCTGCTGCACCCAGCCGGACAGCAAGGTCAGGAATGAGGAAGGATGATTGTGAGTGGTGGGGCCGGGTTTCTCTCTGGGCATGTTGGCCTCCGTTATTTGCTGCACTGCAGCATCGAGAAAAATGTAACTTTTTAGCTGGATTATGTCAATATCTAAGTGGCTTTTATTGCATTGCATCATGCGAGGTGCAGGCTTGAAGACCGGCCCGGTGGTCATCAAGAAGTACGGAAACCGGCGGCTTTACGACACTTCCACCAGCCGGTACATCAACCTGGACGACATCGCTCGCCTAGTCCGAAATGGGAAAAATGTCCAAGTCCTCGATGCCCGCAGCGGCGAAGACCTGACCCGGGTCACCCTGGCGCAGATCATCATGGAAGACGCCAAGGAGCAGCCGACCGGACTTCCCCTCGAATTGCTGCGCCAATTGATCGTCGCCACCGATGAGGTCGGCCGCGACTTCGTGATGTGGTACCTGCGCTCCGCGTTCGACACCTATCAAAAACTGCACAGTGCCCTGCAGAGCGGCATCACCGGCGTGCGCTCCGCGGCCCTGACTCCGCTGGAGGTGATGCAGGACATGCTCAAGGGATCTCGGGCAGAGAAGGAGCGTCGTCCAGCAGCTCCGCGGAGAAAGACCAAGTCACCCCTCCGGCAAACACCCGCCGCTCGCCGGAGAAAGCGCTAGGCGGCGCCCGCCGCGGCTCCCACCACTTTCGTTGCTGGCTGCCCGGAAGTCTTCGCTGATGCAGGCTTCTTTCCCGGAAATTTGAGAACGGGCTCGGACACCGTTGCCGCCGGTCGGGCCTGCACCGGTCGTGGGGCACGAATCCCGATCTCCTTCTGCAAGCGGGCAAAGCCGGCCAACAGGAACTTCGGCAGAGACGCCAGGTCGGGGACGGCGTGCACGTCGCCCGTGAAGCCGAAGTAGGCGGTGCCGTCATAGCTCAGCATGGCGCAGTTCATCCCCATCTCCCCGCCGATGGGCACGTAGGGGTAGCAGGCCAGCATCTTGTGGCCCAGCAAGTAAAGGGCATCGTGTGGGCCCGGCACATTGGTGCAAATCAGGTTGCAGACGCTGAGCGGCAACTGGCTGGCCACCGGACCAAGGGCGGCTTGCAGGGGAGCCGGAATGGCGCCCAGCAGTGTGCCGGCCAGTCCCACCAGCTCGCCGACATGGGCGCGCTTCAGGGATTGCACGTATTCATGTGCCGCAAACACAAGATCACGGACGCGGCGGCGATGCAGCGGGACGGTCACCGGGACAAAGGTGATGTGATTGCCCAGTTCGCCCCTCTCCGACTTGCGGCGGATGCTGACCGGAACCACGATGCGCAGCGACCGTCCTCGCGCCCGGACGTTGTGCACCGAGGCATAGTTGTAGACCGCGTAGGTCACCAGCCCCAGCACCACGTCGTTGAGGCTGACACCGCAGGCGTGCTTGATCTGCTTCAGCGTCGCCAGGGGGACCTCCGCGCATTCGAACTTCTGTGGCCCGCGGCAGACGATGTTGAAGGGCAGGCGTTGCGCCGGCGCCAGAAGCTGGGGAAGGATCCGGTTCAGCTCCTCGGCCGAGAGTGCCGGGGCATTGCCATTCAATCCGGGGTGCGGCTGTGCTTCTGCGTCCCCATTCCCCTTCCCGCCTCCGACCACGCGCTCTGCCATGGTGAGCAGCTCGGATTCCGCGGTGAACACTCGCTGCGCGGTGGAGAGGCACGATTGCAGGAAGCACTCCAGCAACGAAGGGGCGGGCTGGCCTTTCAGACGGGGGCCCGGAGACACCTTGGATGGCCGGGCATGCTCTGGCGTGTGGTCCATCAGCACGTTCATCAGCTCCACGCCGGAAAGCCCGTCGGCCATGCAGTGATGCACCCGCGTCAGCACGCCGGTGCGTCCACGACTCAGCCCGGTCAGCAGTGTCATGTCCCACAGCGGCCGCTCGCGGTCCAGGTTGGTGCTCAGGATGCGCGCGGCCAGCGCTCTCATTTCCTTTTCTGTTCCCTGGCGCAGGCGCACTTCCCGGATGTGGTTGCGCAGATCGAACTCCGGGTCCGGCTGCCACGAGGGCAGGGTCAGGTTGAGCGGCGCCGCCACCACCCGCTGGCGATAGCGTGGGATCAATGGCAGCTTCGAATGCACGTACCGTAAGCAGCCTTTCAGCGCAATTCTCCCCTCGAAGATGCTCAGCGAGGCCATGTGCAGAGGCATGCCTTGCCGTTCCAGGCTGAGGAAGAGAGAATCGCCGAACGAGAGACAATCACAATCGTGGAGCGTGGTCATGATTCCTCGCCTTGCCCGACCCTGTACTGGACTTCCGCTCGCGTGAAAGCTATCGTCCTCGTGTGGTCGGGGAGGGATTTACCGTGGGAAAGCTCGCCGAAGTCGAAGCAGCCAAGGCGGTCATGACCGAGGCCCTCGACTGGTCCGTCCTCAAGTGGTTGCGGGAAAAGAAACGGGTGCGCAAGATCGCCGATTGCGCCAATGAGCTGCTCGACCGGCGACTGCAAGAGACCCAGGCGCTGTGGGACAAGGAGCTCCTGGCGGCATATCGGGACGGCGGCGCAGGCGCGGCCCGCAAGCTCCGGCAGGCCGACGAGCAGGCCCGGCGGGCGCGGATGGACGCTGAGGCGACTTTCGATGAAGCCGAGAGACAATTAAGCACCGCCATGGCCCGCGAGGGCTGCCGCAAGGCCATCCACTCTTGGGAGCTCTACGAAAAAGCGATCCGCCTTTCCCAGGACGCAGCCGGCGTCCGCGACTCCCGCTGACCGGCCTCGCTCACGTCCAGGACTCGGCCATCAGCTCCTGCCACCAGAAGTTGCGGGCGTGCATGGCCGCATCCCAAGCCGAGACGTCCGCGTCGTATTCTTCCGCGAAGTCGTAGGGCCAGTTCTCGTCCCAGGCGTTCATCTCCATGTGGAGGGCGGTGAGCGTGGACTGCACTTCCGCCAGCCACGTCTCGTAATCCGGCTTCGGCGCCGCCAGTTCCGGAAGCTGCATCAGGGCCGCCATGTCGTTCTCCCCAGGGCTGACGCGTCTTTCATTCCTGAGATCAGCCCGATTGCCCTAAGGGGCTCGGTTAGTTCATTCCCAGTGGACAGAGTGGTGCGCAACCAGTTCGAACACGAGATTCCCAGAATCACGGCCCTCCGTCTGTGATGTCGGGCACGCAGCCGGGTGATAGGCGGCGATGACGCATCCGGACGCGCCGTTTCCCCCGGGCCTACGTTCTTACGCCACGCGTGGTTGTGATGGGGCTCACAGACCCTCGTCGCACCCGTCACCCATACTTCTTGCGCCTCCGGGCCGTGTGCCCGGCGGCCCGTGCAGCCACTTCCGACGCAGCTTGTGGTCGGCGCACCACCCAGTTCCAGCCAGGCGCGGAGGCATCCGCATATGTCAGAAACCGCAGTTCTTCCCGCCGCCGGACGCATCTCCCGCGACCACCAACCCTCCCCCGGCCTGGACGACAACACCCTGGAGCTCACCCTGAAATCGCTCCGCGATTTCGCGGCGGAGAACCTGCCGGACAAGAAGCTGCTGGAGCTCGACGAAAGGGACGAATGTCCGCTCGACGTCGTGCGCGCCATGTGCGGCGAACTCGGCATCCAGCTCCTCTTTATTCCTGAAGAGTTCGGCGGGATGGGCGGCGGCGCCTTCGACGTCTACCGCGTGTGCGAGGAGATGGCGCGCATCGACCTGGGCATCGCCACCGCCGTGCTGGCCACCTTCCTGGGCAGCGAGCCCATCAGCGTCGGCGCCACCCCCGAGCAGAAGAAATACTGGATGACCCGGATCGCCGACCAAGGGCTGCTCTTCGCCTACGCCGCCACCGAACCCGAGGCCGGCAGCGATCTGGCCGCGCTGCGCACCACGGCGACGCCCGTGACCGAGAACGGACGCGTCGTCGCCTACCGGATCAGCGGCAACAAGCAGTGGATCAGCAACGGCGGCATCGCCGACGCCTACAGCGTGCTGGCCAGCGCGCCCGGAGGCCCGAGCTGGTTCGTGGTGGAGCAAGGCGCGCCCGGCCTGACCCACGACAAGCCGGAGAATAAGCACGGCATCCGCACCAGCAACACCGCGGCCCTGTCGTTCGACGATGTCCGCGTCGATGCCGACCGCCTGCTCGGCGGCGTCGAGGGGCTGGGATTGCTGCAGGCCCAGGCGGTCTTCGGCTACACCCGCTTGATGGTGGCGGCCTTCGGCCTGGGCGCGGGCTGGGCCGCGCTCGACCGCGCCCTTCCCTACTCCCAGGAGCGCATCCAGGCGGGCGGGCCGCTCTCCGAGAAGCAGGGCTATACCCACAAGCTCATCGTGCCCCACGCCGTTCGGCTGGAAGCGGCCCGCGCCTGCACCGAAGAGACTGCCGAACGCATCGATGCCGGCGAAGGCAGTCTCAACACCGAGGGCGCCATCGCCAAGTACCTGGCTTCGGAGGCCGGGAACCTGGCCGCCGACGCTTCCATCCAGGCGCTGGGCGGCTACGGCTACACCCACGAGTACAAGGTGGAGAAGATCAAGCGCGACGTCCGCATCACCACCATCTACGAAGGCACCTCCGAGATCATGGAGATGACCATCAGCCGCGACCGCTGGCAGTCGCACTTGAAGACCCGCGGCCAGCACTACCACGACGAAGCCCGCAAGCTGGAAGCGCTGCACGCGCGCCATCCCCGCGTCGGCGCCGACATCTCTGCTCTCAGCCTGCACGCGCTGGCGGAAGTGATGGAGCGGGCCCGCCTCGGACGGCTAACCCGCTATCAGCACATCCTGTTGCGCCTGGGCGAGTGGATCACCTACGCCGAATGTGCCGCCAGCCTGGCTCGGCGCGCGGCCCTGGCCGCCGAGGGCAAGCTCAATCAGAAATCCGATCGCCGCTTCGACGCCACCTCCCTTGCCACCTTGAGCCGGGTCTTTGCCCGCGAGGCCGCGCTCAAGACCGCGGAGGAGGGCTCGCGCTGGGTGATCGGCGCGGGCGGCGTGCCGGAAGCCGAGATCGTGGTCTTTGAGACCGCCGTCGGGCTCCCCGCAGTGCGGCGCGCACAGACCGGCCTGCTCGCGGACATGGATGCGATCGCCGACGTGCTCTACAAGCGCACGCCCAAGGGGACATAGGAGCAAGGACATGGATAACCCGGCTGCTCGAGCCATCGCTATCGTCGCTGTGGGCGCGGTGTTGCCCGACGCTCCCAACGCTCGCGACTTCTGGGAGAACGTGAAGCGGGGCCGCGACAGCATCACCGAGGTCACGCCTGACCGCTGGGACCCTGCGCTTTACTACGACCCCGATCCCACCGTTCCCGACAAGACCTATTCCAAGATCGGCGGCTGGGTGCGCGAATACGCGTGGGACCCGCTGAAGTGGCACCTGCCCATTCCCCCGCGCGTCGGGCGGGCGATGGACGAGACCCAGAAGTGGGCCTTGGCCGCCACCCGCGAGGCGCTCGCAGACTACGGCTATCCCCAGCGGCCGCTCGACCTCGAGCGCACCGCCGTCATCCTCGGCAACGCCATGGCCGGCGAGCAGCAGTTCCTCACCGTCCTCCGCGCCTTCTTCCCCGAGTACGCTCGCGAACTGGAAGCCAGCTCTTCCTTCGCTTCCCTACCCGAAGCTCTGCGCCGTGACATCACTCGCGAGCTGCACCAGCGCATGAGCAAGCTCCTGCCCGAGATCACCGAGGACACCATGCCCGGTGAACTGGCCAACTGTATCGCCGGACGCATCGCCAATCTGTACAACTTTCGCGGCCCCAACTACGTGGTGGACGCCGCCTGCGCCTCCGCCATGGCGGCCCTCAGCGCCGCCGCCGAAGGCCTGGTCCAGAACGACTACGACGTGGTCCTCACCGGCGGGATCGACCACAACATGGGCGCTTCCACCTTCATCAAGTTCTGCAAGATCGGCGCCCTCTCCGGCACCGGCACCCGTCCCTACGCCGAGGGCGCCGACGGCTTCGTGATGGGCGAAGGCGGCGTCATCTTCCTGCTCAAGCGGCTGGCCGACGCCGAGCGTGACGGCGACAAGGTCTACGCCGTGCTGCGCGGCATCGGCGGTTCCAGTGACGGCAAAGGCAAGGGCATCACCGCCCCCAATCCGATCGGACAGCGCCTGGCCATCCAGCGTGGCTGGGAAGCTGCCGGCCTCTCGCCCGCCACCGCCAGCCTCATCGAGGGCCACGGCACTTCCACCCGCGTCGGCGACGTGGTGGAAGTCGAGAGCATGTTGGAGGTGTTCGGCAGTTTCCATCTGCCGGTCCACTCCGTCGCTCTGGGTTCGGTGAAGTCGAACATCGGGCATCTGAAAGGCGCCGCTGGGGCCGCCGGCCTGCTGAAGACCGCCTTCGCCCTGCGTGACAAGGTGCTGCCTCCCAGCGTCCACTGCGAGCGCCCCAACCAGGCGATCGACTTTGCCCACTCGCCGCTCTTCGTCAACACTCAGTTGCAGCCCTGGCCTGCGCGTCAGGACACGCCACGCCGCGCCGGCGTCAGCGCCTTCGGCTTTGGCGGGACCAACTTCCACATCGTCCTCGAAGAACACATCCCCGGGAAACTCCCCGCCGAAGCCAAGCGCTCGGTGGCCGTGGGAGCGATCAGACCGGAAGCAAAGGACGCGATTATGCACGCCAGCATCTCCAGCACCTCTGCTGCGCCTTCTTCCTTCAAATCTCCTCTACGTGGAGCGCTGGTGATCGGCGCCACGTCCGAAGCCGGACTCGCCGAGCGCCTGCGCGCCGTGATCCAGGACGCTCATGCCGGCCGGGCTCCATCACCCGCCGCCCCGTTCGAGCAAGACCTTCGCGCTCCCGAACGCCTGGCCATCGACCACGCCGACGCCGCCGAGCTCGCCGACAAAGCCGGGCGCGCCCTCGATGCCTTGCAGTCCAATCACAACGGCAAATGGAAAGCCCTGCGCGCCAAGGGCATCTTCCGCGGTCGCGGACCTGCGGGCAAAGTCGCCTTCCTCTACACCGGACAGGGCTCGCAATACGTCAACATGCTGCGTCCGCTGCGCGATACCGAATCGCTGGTCGCCGAGACCTTCGCCGAAGCCGACCGCGAGCTGGCCCGCCTGCTGGAAAAGCCGCTCAGCCAGTACATCTTCGTCGACGAGACCGACGGCGCCGCTGCCCGCGCCGAGCAAGATCTCCGCCAGACGGCCATCACCCAGCCTGCGGTCCTCGCCACCGACACCGCATTGACTCGCTTGCTCGGGGCCTACGGCATCGCGCCCGACATGACCATGGGTCACAGCCTCGGCGAGTACGGCGCCCTGGTCGCCGCCGGCGCTCTCCCCTTCGGCGATGCCCTGGAAGCGGTCAGCGCCCGCGGCCGCGAGATGACCCGCGTCTCCGTCCAGGACAACGGCAAGATGGCCGCCGTCTTCGCTCCCCTGGAGGAGATCGAGAAGATCCTGGAACAGGTCGAAGGCTACGTGGTCATCGCCAATCTCAACAGCCAGAAACAGGCGGTGATCGGCGGCGCCACCAAGGCCGTGGAACAGGCACTCGAGGTCTTCCAGAAAGCCGGGCTGCACGTCATCCCGCTCCCCGTCAGCCACGCCTTCCACACCTCCATCGTGGCGCCGGCCAGCGAGCCGCTCCGCCGCGTGCTCGAGCGTCTGCACCTGCAGCCGGCGCGCATTCCAGTGATCGCCAACGTCACTGGCGAGTTTTATCCCATGGGCGACGGCACGGAACCGCAGATGCTCGACCTCCTCGCCCGCCAGGTCGCCTCGCCGGTGCAATTCGTGAAGGGACTGCAGACGCTCTACGCCGCTGGCGCTCGCATCTTCGTCGAGACCGGCCCCAAGCGCGCGCTGCACGGATTCGTAGAGGACGTGCTGGGCGAGCGCGACGACGT
>DATKKJ010000214.1 GCA_035543055.1 Terriglobales bacterium
TGGATACGGTAGCTGCGCCCGCTCCCGGCCGGGCCACTGATGCCGCTACCTTGGACTTCAGCTCCACCACTGCCAGCATGCAGCCGACGGTGGCGCCAAGCAGCTCCCACCAGGAGCGGCCCTCGGTCCTCTCGCAACTCCGCTCTGCGACGCCTTCAGCGGACATGCCGGCAGCTCCGGCCACCAAGTACGCCATCAGCGGGAAGCTCGGACAGGGAGGGGTCGGAGAAGTCCTCCTGGTGGAAGACCGCGACCTGGAGCGCTCGGTGGCCATGAAGCGTCTGCTGCCGCAGCCGGGCGGCACGGTCGCCGAGGACACGCTCACCCGATTCCTGCGCGAAGCCCAGACCACCGGGCAACTGGAGCACCCCAACATCGTCCCAGTCCACGACGTCGGCCTCGACAGCCAGGGCCAGCTCTATTTCACCTTGAAGTACGTGCGCGGCCTCTCCCTGCGGCAGGTGATCCGCGGCCGTGAACGCAATGAACGGCTGGAGAAGAACGGCCCGTTCTTCCGCGATACCTACACCCCGCGCAAGATGCTGGAGATCCTGATCGGGGTCTGCCAGGGCATCGCCTTCGCCCACAGCAAGCGGGTGATCCACCGCGACCTCAAGCCCGAGAACATCATGCTGGGCAAGTTCGGCGAGGTGCTGGTGATGGACTGGGGGCTGGCCAAGACCCTTTCGCCGGTCACGCGCCAGGAGATGGATTCGGCCAAGACCGTGCTTATCGGCAGCCCCTCGGCCGAGGCTTCCCTGACCATGGAAGGCGCCATCGCCGGGACTCCCGCTTACATGGCTCCGGAGCAGGCCGAGGGCCGCATCAGCGAACTCGATGAACGCACCGACATCTATGCTCTGGGGGCGATGCTCTACGAGATTCTGAGCGGCAAGGCGCCGTACGAGGGCGGTGATGCGATGGAGGTCCTGCGCCGGGTGCGGAAAGAGCCGCCGCCGCGTCTGCTGGTCGGCGCGCACGGGTTCAAGCCCATCCCCCGGGAACTGAAGGCCATCTGCGAGAAGGCGATGCAGCGCCGGCCGGAGGACCGCTATCGCTCGGCGTCGGCCATGCTTCGCGACCTGGAGGCGTACCTCGACGATCGCCCGGTCAGCGCCTGCCCTGACAGCGCCCTGCAGCGCTTGGGCAAGTGGGCGCGGCGCAATCGCCGCCAGGTCGGGGCCGCTGCCATCAGCGCTGCCGCCGTCTTCGCCCTGGCGCTGGGTTCCTGGTTCACCTATCGCGAGGTGAACATCCGCCGCCTGCTCAACCAGGCGGAGCAGAAGGTCTCTGCCGGCAAGCGCGCTTTCGAGCAGTCGAAGGGCGCCACCGGCAAGGTGCGCAGCGACGACCCCTACCGCGCCCAGATGGTGGCCAGCCTGCAACGCGGTTCCGACCGCGAGTACCGCGCCGCGCTCAACCAGGGCAACAACCTGCTGCTGGAGGTGCTCGACATCGCGCCCAAGAACAACCGGGCGCGACAGCTGCTGGCGGACAACTACATGGAGTTGTGGCGGCTGGCGCTGGCCGAAAAGAATCCTGACCTGATGCAAGCCACGCGCGCCGAAGTATTGCGCTATGCACCCGAGCCCAAGTCGTACCTCGACGAGTTGAACGGCATGGGCAGCGTGAACATCGCGCTCAATCCGCCCGAGACCGAAGCCTATCTGTATTCGTACGAGCTGCTCCAGGCAACCGACAAAGAAGGCAGTGCCCTGGCGACGCGACTGATCCCCGTTCCTTACGACGTCCAGAAGCAGCAGCCGGACCGCGCCTTTCTGGAAGCCGAGCGCGAGCGCGCTAAAACCGGACCGGCGGTGATCGAGCCGGCGCATTCCATCTTCCGCATCGAGCCCATCGCGTCGGTGAAGGTGGGGGTGGGCCGGGTACAGATCCCGGCGCTGGCGCCGGGCAGCTACGTGCTCTTCCTGCATGCCCCGGGCCGGGTGGACATCCGCCTGCCCTTCATGCTGGCGCGCCACGGGAAAGTCGAGCAGAACGTCGAGCTTCCCAAGCCGGAAGACGTGCCGCCCGGGTTCGTGTACGTGGCCGGCGGACAGACGATCGTGGGCGGGGACACTGCGGGGGCACCGCCGCCCCGGGCCGCAACGCTCAAGCCGCTGCTCATCTTCCACGATGAGCTGACCATGCGCGAGTACGCCGAGTTCCTGCAGGACGTGCTCCATCACGGCAAGCCCGGACAGGTGCGGGCTTACCTGCCGCAGGATTTCGGCAAGCCGCTGGCGGTGCTCTCGCCGCATGGGGAGTTGATGCCTCCCGGCGGCAAGCCTTCGGAACGTTTTTCGAACTCGCCGGTGCGGGGCGTTTCCTATAACGCTGCCCTGGCGTACATCGCCTGGCGCAGCCAGCGCGACGGGCTGCCGTATCGCCTGCCGAAGGAGTGGGAGTGGGAGTCTGTGTGCCGCGGGACCGACGGCCGCAAGTTCTCCTGGGGCGAGTTTCCGGGCAAAGGACTCGCGGTCGTCACCCAGGGCTACGGCGACCGTGGCGCCAACATCAGCTGGAAATGGGAGGACTACAAGGATGAGGCGCCCTGGGGCATCGTGCACAACATGGCCGGCGGCGCGGCCGAGTGGACCGACTCCCTCTACGACCCCAAAGCCGCCGCCCAGGACCCGGTCTTCGGCCAGCGCACCATCCGCGGCAATGCGTGGGCGCTGCCTCCGGTCGGGCTGGAGTGCGCCTTCCGCACCTCGGGTCAGCCGGACTATTTCCATCCCACCATCGGCTTCCGCCTGGCGCTGGATTGGCCTTTGAAACGGCTGAGTGGCGCAGGAGCAAGTGCAGCCCACGCGCACTAAGGCCGGTGGCCCACATCTCTGCTAATCGAAGGAGAGGTCCTTGGTGCCCCACGTCTGCCCGGTTTTGGCAGACGTGGGCAACCGACAATCCCAGGAGGCCGGTGGCCCACATCTCTGCTGATCGAAGGAGAGGTCCTCGGTGTCCCACGTCTGCCCGGTTTTGGCAGACGTGGGCGCCGACCTCACCGACAATCCCAGGAGCCCTGTGCTAGGTTTCGCGGCATGCCGTACGGGTTAAAGCGATACCAAGAGTCGCGCCAACCCCATTTCATTACCTTCAGTTGCTATGGGCGCAAGCCATACCTGTCGGGTCCCCGCGTCGCGGAGCTGTTCGTGCGTTGTTTGGAACAGATCCGAAAGAGGTATGGATTCCGCGTGTATGGATACGTGGTCATGCCCGAGCATGTACACCTGCTGGTTTCCGAACCCGACGTGCACCTTTTGAGTACAGCGATCCAGGCACTGAAGATCGCGGTGTCGCGACGAGCGTCGTCGGCGGGATGGCGGCAGCCTCAGCCGTTCTGGCAGAAGCGCTATTACGACCACAACGTGCGCAACGCGGTCAGCTTCGAGAATAAGCTGCGTTATCTTCACCGCAACCCCGTGACACGCGGGTTGTGCAAGGACCCGTTCGACTGGCCCTGGAGCAGCTTTCGCCATTACTGGAGGGCGGAACGCGGCGTGGTGGAGATTGAATCGGAGTGGACGGCGGTGCGGAGGAGTGGTCGAGACCCACATCTGCCAAAAGCGGGCAGATGTGGGGCACCGTCAAGTTGGGAGTGGTTCGGATGGGAGAACTGACAGGTGTAGGCCACCGGCCAATAACGCATCTCAAGGCGTAGACTCATAGGTTTATGGACACCCAAACCACGAACGCCCTGGCCAACGCCTCCTCCGCCTACCTGCGCTCGGCCATGCACCAGCCCATCCGCTGGCATGAGTGGGGGGACGAGGCCTTCGACCTCGCCAAGCGCGAGAACAAGCCCATCCTGCTGGATATCGGGGCGGTCTGGTGCCATTGGTGTCACGTGATGGACCGCGAGTCGTATGACGACCCGATGGTGGCGCACCTCATCAACGAGCGCTTTGTCGCCATCAAGGTGGACCGCGACGAGCGTCCCGACATCGACTCTCGCTACCAGGCGGCGGTGCAGGCGATCAGCGGGCAAGGCGGATGGCCGCTTACCGCGTTCCTGACTCCCGACGGCCGGCCGTTCTTCGGCGGTACCTATTTCCCTCCCGACGACCACTTCGGCCGTCCCGGCTTCAAGCGCGTACTGCAGGCCATCGCCGACGCCTTCCAGCAGAAGAACGCCGAGGTGAACGAGCAGGCGGGCATGGTGATGAACGCTATCGCGCACGCCGAGACTTTCGCCGGGCGCTCGGGGCGGATTTCGCCGAGGATCCCGGAGAGCATCGTGGACTCGGCGCTGCACATGTTCGACGCCACCAATGGCGGCTTCGGCTCGGCGCCCAAGTTTCCGCATCCGGCGGCGCTCGACCTCTGCATCGACCGCTTCGTCCGCGGCGGCGACGCCCAGGTGCGGCAACTGGTCGACGTCACGCTGACCAAGATGGCGAAGGGCGGGGTGTACGACCAGTTGGCCGGCGGCTTCCATCGCTATTCGGTGGATGAGCGCTGGGTGGTGCCGCATTTCGAGAAGATGTCGTACGACAACTCGGAGCTGCTGAAGAACTACGTGCACGCGTACCAGGCGCTGGGGACGCCGTTTTTCTGGCACGTGGCGCGCGACATCATCCGCTGGATGGACGAATGGCTGAGCGACCGCGAGCGCGGCGGCTTCTTCGGCTCCCAGGACGCCGACATCGACCTGCGCGACGACGGCGACCACTTCACCTGGACGCTG
>DATKKJ010000215.1 GCA_035543055.1 Terriglobales bacterium
CAAGGGCGAATTTCCCGACGGCTCGCGGGTGCTGCGCGCCAAGATCGACATGGCGTCGCCCAACATGAATATGCGCGACCCGGTGATGTACCGCATCCTGCACGCCGAGCATCACCGCACCGGCGACAAGTGGTGCATCTACCCAATGTACGACTACGCGCACGGGCAGTCGGATTCCATCGAGCGCGTCACCCACTCCATGTGCACGCTGGAGTTCGCCGACCACCAGCCGCTCTACCGCTGGTACATCGAGAGCATCGGCATCTTCCCCTCGCAACAGATCGAGTTCGACCGCCTGAACCTGACCTACACGTTGCTGAGCAAGCGCCGGCTGCTGCAACTGGTGAACGAGAAGCACGTCAGTGGCTGGGACGACCCGCGCATGCCCACCTTGTCCGGCATCCGGCGGCTGGGCTATACGCCTGAGGCCATTCGCAACTTCGTGTGGTCGGCGGGCGTCTCGCGCACCAACGGCACCACCGACATCGCTATGCTGGAGCACTTCGTTCGCGAGGACCTGAACAAGCGCACGCAGCGGGTGATGGCGGTGCTGCGCCCGCTCAAGCTGGTGATCGACAACTACCCGGATAACCAGGTCGAGGAGATGGAGGCGGTCAACAATCCCGAGGACCCGAGCGCGGGGACGCGCAAGGTGCCGTTCTCCAAGGTGCTGTACATCGAGCAGGAAGACTTCCGCGAAGACCCGCCCAAGGGCTACTTCCGGCTCTCGCCGGGGCGTGAGGTGCGGCTGCGCTACGGCTACTTCGTCACCGCGACGAGCGTGGTGAAGGATGGCAACGGTCGCGTGCTCGAGGTGCACTGCACATACGACCCCGCCACCCGCGGCGGCAACAACCCGCCGGACGGGCGCAAGGTGAAGGCGACCATCCACTGGGTCTCGGCCAGGCACGCCATCGACGCCGAGGTGCGGCTCTACGACAAGCTCTTCAGCAAGCCCGACCCGAACCAGGTCGAGGAGGGCAGGGACTTCACCGCCAACCTGAATCCCGACTCGCTGGAGGTCCTGACCGCGGCCAAGCTGGAGCCGTCGCTGGCGTCGGCCAAGGTCGGCTCGCGATTCCAGTTCGAGCGCCTGGGATATTTCTGCGTGGACCGCGACTCCGCCCCCGGACGGCTGGTCTTCAACCGCACCATCACCCTGAAAGACACCTGGGCGAAGATCGAGAAGAAGGCCGGATAGCCACTTTCCACGGACGCGCACGGAGTCCGTGTGCCGCCGCCCGCCTACTGGCCGAGGATGATCGGCAACCCGCTCTTGCTGCTGCCGATGACAATGACCTTGCTGTTCTTGCTGTCAGCCAGTTTCTCGGTGGCTTCGATGCCCTTCCAGGTCAGCAACTCCGGGCTAATGCCCTGGGCGACGGTGTGCTGGAAGTCGCGGATGCCTTCGGCCTCGATGCGCTTGCGGTCGGCCTCCTGGCGCTCCTTCTGCAGGCGGAACGACATGGCGAGCGACTCCTGCTCGGCCTGCTGCTTGGCCTCGATGGACTGCTTCAGCGCGGCCGGCAGCTGGATGTCGCGCAACAGGATGCTCTCGATGCCGATGCCGCGCTGCTCCAGTTGGCTCTTCATGGAGTTGTAGATCTCGCGGGCGACCTTCTCGCGTTCTCCGCTATAAAGAGCATTCGCGGAGTGGGACGCGGTGGCTTCGCGGATGGCGGCACGCAGGTTCGGCTCGATGACCACCGCGGGGTAATTGGGCCCGATCTTCTGATAGACCTCCGCCGCCTTTTCGGGATTGAGATGGAAGATGAGCGAGGTGTCGAGCGCCATCACCAGGCCTTCGGCGGAGGGCACACTGGCCGATTCCTTGATCTCCTGGGTGCGAACGCTCATCACGTTATTAGACTTGAGCGGGTTGATGAGGTGGATGCCTTCGGGCAGGGTTTCGCCGGTGACGCGGCCGAACAGGGTGAGCACCCCGACATGCCCCGAAGGCACGCTGGTGACTCCGGAGAACACCACCACCAAGACCAAGACAGCGGCCAGCGCCAGGCCGACCGCACGAAGGATGGAAGACCCGCCGACGTCAATGACGCGCTTATCGCCAAAACCATAGTTTGTCATGAGTATCGCCTCCGCGTGGATTGTGCGGCAGAGCCCCAGGGCGGGCAAGGCAATTCAAGAACCTGGATACAGGATCGCCGAGCGGCATTCCTTCATTTCACGCCTTCGACGATGTACAGGTCGCTCAGGGATTTGGAGTAGCCGTAGGCATAGGCCCGGCCATCGTTCGAGATGACGGGAGCGGACACCTGCCGAATGCCGGTCAGATCCGATGGCGAAAAGGTCTTCCACAGCCGCCGCTGGCCGCTGGCGGGGTCCAGGATGAATACTTTGCGCGGCAGCGAATCCGGGCCAGAGATGGGCGTCACATACAGGGATTTCCCGTCTGCTGTCCAAGCGAACACCCATTCGTTGCTATTGACGCCCTTGATGGGACGCATCTCGCCGCCGTCAAGCGGCCAGAACGCCTGACTACCATCCGCCGTCAGTACTGCCGCGAGCTTGCCGTCGGGAGAGAGCACCGTCCCGCGTGTACCTTCGGGAGTAACGGGCCTTGCCTGTCCAGTGTCGACATCCAGCAGGTAATTCCTCGGACCGTGTCCAGCCTCGATGCCGACGAACAGCACACGCTTGCCGTCGGGGAACCAGCGGGGGTCATCATGATCGTCCATCTTGTCGTGGGTGATCTCACGTGGCTCGCCCGCTCCGGTCGGGATCAGGCGCAGGGGATGGCCACTCCCCGGAAGGGCGCTTAACACCCACTTCCCGTCGGGAGAGATCCTGAAAGCCTGGCCTTCACCCAGCCGAACTGCCGGTGAACCGTCGGTGCCGCGAATGTAAATCAGGTAATTGGTCCCGGCGGCGTCGCCCTGCTCTTCCAGCAGGAGGGTCTTGCCGTCGGGAGTGATGTCCCGGACGATGCTCCAGTTGAACCAGGCCAGCTCGCGTTCCCGGGCCTCGCCGGGCGCAACGCCAAGCGCTCCGATGCGCTGGTTCTCCGACCGGACCAGCAACTGGCCCTTGTCATTGACGTCCTCGAGCAGCAGGTTGGAGGGCGCCGAGAGCAACAGGCGCTGTTTGCCCGACAGGGTCACGGCGTAGAGTTGGCGGCTGATGCCGGCCTCGCTGGCCGTGAACCAGATCTCATCGCCGTGCCACACGATCCCCTGCACGCTATTGAAAGCCGGGCCGAGCGTTTGTTTGTGGCCCTGTAGATCGATCACCGCGACCTCGCCGCGGTCGTCGCCCTGGGGCGCCGGGTGGTCCATGAAAGCGATGCGGTCGCCCCTGGGAGAAAACTTCGGGTGACTGACCCATCCCTTGGTTTCGTACAGGACCGTTCCAATCGGATATTCCAGGCGCCAGCTTCCCGTTGCTTCGTTGTAGCGGGTGATCACCATCTGGCTGCCGTCCGGGGAGAACTCGGCGTATTGGACGTCGTCCAGCACAGTACGGGGAGCGCCGCCGCTCAAGGGAACGCGCGCCAGGGTCCCGCGAAAGGCGTACCCGGATACGTAGGCGCGGTGGAGCAGGATCGCCAGTTCTCCATTCTTCGACACCGAGAGCACATCGGCGCCGGAAATGCCGAGTGCGCGGTCGCCCGGGCTGCCTTGTCGTCCGACGTAGAGCTCGGGCAGCTTGCCGTCCCAGGCCGCGGAATAGACCATGTCGCCGTCCGGGGTGAAGCGCGCATCGCCCATCCAGCCCAGGCGGAAGGTGACGGGCTGGAAATGAGGTGGGGTAGCGCGCGAGGCGCGCATGCCCATGGCCAAGCCAAGGGCCAGAGCCGCCGCAGCCGCCAGCACCGCGGCCGCCAGTCTGATCTTCACCCGCGGCCCGAGATCCACCCGGGCTGCCTTGCCGCTGGTGGTGCTGATGCCGGTCAGCGCGTCGAGGGCGAATACGATGTCGTGCGCCGACTGGAAGCGCTCCTCGGGATTCTTTTCCAGGCAGTGGCGGACGATGCGCTCCAGCCCCGGCGGCAGGTTGCGGTTGGTCTCAGTGAGGTCCGGCGGATCCTCTTTGAGGATGGCGCTCATGGTGTCGGCGGCGGTGTCGCCGTGGAAAGCGCGCCTGCCGGAGAGCATCTCGTACAGCACCGCACCCAGCGCGAAGATGTCCGTGCGCTGGTCCACCGGCTTGCCGCGCACCTGCTCCGGCGACATGTAGCCGACCGTGCCCATGACGGTGCCGGGCGAGGTATCGAGCGGGCGCTGGTGGGTGACCGTGGCGGCGGCCGCGGTCGCAGCCGACCCCTGCTTGGCCAGCCCGAAGTCGAGGATCTTCACCCGCCCGTCGCGGGTGAGGAAGATGTTCTCCGGCTTGATGTCGCGATGGGTGATGCCCTTCTCATGGGCCGCGGACAGGCCGCGGCAGATCTGCAAGGCGTAGTCCACCGCTTTGCGGACGGGAAGCGGGCCGCCAGCCAGCCGGTCGCGCAGGGTATCGCCCTCCAGAAGCTCAGTGACCAGGTAGCGGCTACCGTCGAGCGCCCCGGTGTCGTGGATGGAGAGGATGTTGGGATGGTTCAGGGCGGCGATGACGCGGGCTTCCTGCTCGAAGCGGCGCAGGCGGTCTTCATCGCCCGCGACCAAGTCGGGAAGGACCTTGATGGCGACCGCGCGATCGAGCCGCGAATCGCGGGCGCGATACACTTCGCCCATCCCCCCGCTACCGGCAACACCTTGGACTTCGTACGGTCCTAGCTTGGTCCCGGCTGAGATGGGCATGGTGGCGCGCATTATATCCCGCGAATCGCGCCAAGGAGGGCCGGCCGCACTTACCCGAAAATCATGCGATCCCGCGGACCCGCATGAACACTGATTCTGGCGGAATTTTGCACATCGGAAATCGGCGCCAAAGCGCGCGGATGGCGGCTAGCCATCGCTGTTGAAAAATCCGGATGCACCGAAGCGGGTGCATCCACCTGTGGAAGCGCTGCACTCGACTGAAAAGAAGCAAGTTACAACGCAGCGAAAAATCTTGACTTAAGAATCCAGAAGCGTAGAACCACACTCGTTCTTTGACATTTCTTAAGTTTCTCCGGTTGGTGGTGAGTCCGGGGCTGAAGCCGCAGTCACCTCTCTCGCTCTCGAGGCGCATGGGACGGAAGGCTGGCGACGGTCTATAGCGAGCCGCTGGTCGAGGGGAACGGAGAAAATCGTCAAAGGCAAGATAGAGTCCCGAGGCGTTACCCGGTTTTTCCGGTTGGCGGTGAGCCCGGAGCCCGAGCTGAGGCGCAAGCTTCGTAATGATCGCGCCAGCGCGACCCGCAAGGAAGTGCTGGAGGCAGGTCGGCAAGGGTCTACACGCGAACTGCTGGTTGAGAGGAACAGGGTAACAGCACCTCGGGACTCTTAATTTCTTCGCCCGCCAACCCGGCGATTCCCGAAATAGGTTCCCATCGCGTGCGGGCTGCCAGTCTATAATCTGCAGCACGATTTGGGGACGTCGACCCGTCCCTTCCTTTGGGTCGGCAAAAGACACAATGGCATTGGCAGCGGGTTCACGGCTGGGGCCGTACGAGATCGTCGGCGCGCTGGGCGCGGGCGGCATGGGCGAGGTGTACCGTGCGCGCGACACGCGCCTGGAGCGCACCGTGGCGCTAAAGATCTTGGCAGGGGAACTGGCCAGGGATGGGGAGCGACTGCAGCGTTTCGAACAGGAGGCGCGTGCCGCTTCCGCTCTCAACCACGCAAATATCGTCACCCTCTTCGACGTCGGTCGGGACAACGGGACGGCATATCTCGCCATGGAGCTGGTGGAGGGGAGATCGCTGCGCGAGCTGGTGGGGGCTGCGCTGCCAGTGAAGCGAGCGCTCTCCATTGCGGCCCAGATCGCGGACGGATTGGCGAAGGCGCACGCGGCCGGCATTGTGCACCGCGACCTGAAGCCGGAAAACGTCATGGTGACCTCGGACGGCACGGCAAAGGTGCTCGACTTTGGGCTGGCCAAGTTGGTTCCCACTGTCGGATCAGGATCCGGGATGAGCGCGACCGCGGCGGTGCCGGCCACGCATCCGGGTATGGTGCTGGGAACCATCGGGTATATGTCACCGGAGCAGGCGCGTGGGGCAACGGTGGATTTTCGCAGTGACCAGTTCGCGCTGGGCGCGGTGCTATACGAGATGCTGACGGGGAAGCGGCCGTTCCAGCGGGAGAGTTCGGCGCAGATCATGGCGGCGATCATCGAAGATGAGCCCGCGCCCATCACCGAGCTGAACCCGAAGGTGCCGACGCCGGTGCGCTGGATCGTCGAGCGCTGCCTGGCCAAGGAGCCGGAAGAGCGCTACGCCTCGACCCGTGACCTGGCGCGCGACCTGCAGCGGGTGCGGGATCACTTGTCCGAGGCAGCGACCTCTTCGACGTCCATCCATGCGCCGCGGGCGAAAACCTCCGCGCGAGCGAAGACTGCGATGTGGGCAGCAGCGGTACTTGCGGCGGCAGCTATCGCTTTCGCGGCAGGTTCGCGATGGAACGGGGAGGGTGCAGCGCAAGTGCCCGTGTACCGCGCGGCGTTGATGCCACCCCCTGGGCACTCCTTCGACGCTTACGATTTCTCCATCTCGCCGGATGGAACCAAGCTGGCGTACACGGCCACTAGTGCCGATGGGGTCACGACGCTCTGGGTGAAGTCGCTGCAGTCCGGATCCGACCAGGAGTTGTCGGGCACAGAGTCAGCGGGGTTTCCGTTCTGGTCGCCGGACGGGAGGCAGCTTGGGTTCTTCACACCCGGCAAGCTGAAGAAGGTGGAGCTGGCGACGGGCGCGGTGCAGACGGTCTGTGACGCCATGCGCGGGCGCGGCGGTACCTGGAGTCCGAACGGAACCATTATCTTCTCGCCGATGGTGGGAGTGGCGCTGGAGCGCGTGCCGGCCACGGGCGGCACGCCGGCCCCAGCCACGGTCGTGCCCCAAGGCATGAGCGAAAGCCACCGCTGGCCGAGGTTCCTTCCCGACGGCCGTCACTTCTTCTTCTTCGTGGACTTTTCAGAAACACGCGATGGCCTGTACGTTGGTTCGCTGGAGAGCAGCGAAACGAAGTTGATATCGAAGCAGATCCGTGGAAACGTGGAGTTCGGCGCCGGGCACTTGCTGTTCGTGCGCGATGACTCGTTGTACGCCCAGAGATTCGACACGGAGCGGTTGGAACTGACAGGAGCGCCTGTTCCCATCGTGAACCAGGAACTAGAGCAGGATACAGGCTTCTCCAGGGCGGGGTTCACGGTGAGCGCCACCGGCGCTCTCGTGTACCAGTCGCGGCGGTCGTACAGTTCGCGACTGACGTGGTTTGACCGCTCGGGAAAGGAACTGGGTTCAGTCGGCGAGCGGGGCGCGTTACAACCCTCGTTGTCGCCGGACGGCCGTTTCCTTACGGCCATCTTGGACTCAGAAAACAACGGCCGTTACCGGGTACAGGTGGTGGACCTGGCGCGGGGCACGTCCACTTCGATCACGCCGGCGAGTGACCAGATCGGGGGCGCGACGTGGTCGCCGGATGGGACAGAGGTCGCATACAGCGCGTCAATGTACACGGAGAAAGGCCGAACCTCGGAGCTCCGGCGGGTCCCGGCCGACGGGAGCGGCGGCGGCAAGGTCCTGTTTCGGGCGGCACGCCTGCTGGTGACCGACTGGTCGCGGAACGGACGTTACCTGGCCTTCATGAACTTTGAGAAGGGCCCACCGGAACTGTGGATCTACGATCTGGAGACGGGTCAGGCATCGGGGGTGGGGTTCCAATCGGCCGAGGGCCAGTTCTCACCCGACGGGCGCTGGTTGGCGCATAACGTCGGGGCGCGCGATTCCCGGGCGCAGGTCTTCGTTCGGTCGTTCCCGGGACTGACTTCGCGGGTGCAGATCTCCACCGCCGGCGGCAGCCAGTCGCGCTGGCGGCCAGACGGAAAAGAGCTGTACTACATCGCGGACGACAAGCGCCTGATGGCGGTCGCGGTCAAGGTTGGGCCGAAGGGGTTGGAGGCCAGCCCGCCCACCCCGCTGTTCCAGACGCGGATCCACAGCGCACGCTACGCCCTGTTCCAGTACGCGGCGTCGGCCGACGGGCAGCGTTTCCTGGTCAATTCTCTGCCCCGTGAAGACGCAGCCGCTCCCATGATGCTATTGACCGATTGGACTTCGGAGATCCGCCGATGAGCCTGACAGCCGGCACGAAGCTGGGGCCGTACGAGATCCAGGACGCGTTGGGCGCCGGGGGCATGGGGGAGGTGTTCCGCGCGCGCGACAGCAAGCTGGAACGCGCCGTCGCCATCAAGGTCCTGGGAGCGCATTACTCCTCCGACCCCGAACGTCTGCAACGCTTCGAGCAGGAAGCGCGCGCTGCCTCGGGCCTGAATCATCCCAACATCATCACCATCCACGACATCGGCCGGCAGGACGGCACCGCGTACCTGGCCATGGAGTTCGTCGAAGGCAAGACGCTGCGCGAGCTGCTGGAGGCAGGGCCGATCCCGCTGAAGAAGACCTTGTCCATTGCCGCCCAGGTGGCGGACGGCCTGGCTAAAGCGCACGCGGCCGGCATCGTGCATCGCGACCTCAAGCCGGAGAACGTCATGGTGACCGGCGACGGGTTAGTGAAGGTGCTGGATTTCGGGCTGGCCAAACTGGCCGCTTTGCCTGCGGAGACGGGTGGTGCTGCCGCCACGGTGGTCATGCCGGCTACGACCCCCGGGGTAGTGCTGGGCACGGTCGGGTACATGTCGCCGGAGCAGGCGCGCGGCACGGCGGTGGACTTCCGCAGCGACCAGTTCTCGCTGGGCACGCTGCTCTACGAAATGCTCACCGGCAAGCGTCCGTTCCAGCGCGAGAGCTCGGCCCAGACCATGGCGGCGATCATCGAGGACGACCCGCCGCCGATCGCGGAGCTCAATCCCAAGGCTCCGGCGCCAGTGCGCTGGATCGTGGAGCGCTGCCTGGCCAAGGAGCCGGACGAGCGTTACGCCTCCACCCGCGACCTGGCGCGCGACCTGCAACGTGTGCGCGACCATCTTTCCGAAGCGAGCAGCGGATCGGTGCTGGGGATCGCGGCCCCGGCAACCACCACGGCGCGGAAGCTACCGGTGATGTTGGCCGCCGTGGCGGTAGCGGCACTGGCGCTCGGGTTGGTAGCTGGGGCGTCTCTCTTCCGCTCGAAACCGGTGGAGCCGCCGGTCCTGGAGAACCTGACCTTCTCGGGGGCCGACTGGGACCCTGCCGCTTCTCCCGATGGGCGTTCCGTCGTCTTCGGCTCGGGGCGCGACGGCAAGGAACGCATCTGGTTGAAGCAGCTCGGCAGTGGTGGGGAGGTTCCCATCACGCAAGGACCTGATCACACCGCGCGCATGTCGCCCGATGGCTCCATGATCGTGTTCAGTCATGTCGAGGGCGGCAAATCCTGGATCTGCCGCTCAGCCGTGGTCGGGGGTGAGATGCGCCGGTTGGCCGAGGGCCGCGCGCCCGACTGGTCTCCCGATGGCAAGCAGATCGCCTTTGTCCGCGAGGCGTCGATCTGGACGGTTTCGCCCGACGGGAGCGGCGCGCGTGAGCTGCATCGGATGGAATCGGCGAATACGGTGGTGCGTGCTCTGCGTTGGTCTCCGAACGGGCAATGGATCGCCATCGAGTCGGTGGCAGGGGGCATCAGCGCCGAGAACATCACCTTCTCCGTGCTCAGTCCCGATGGGAAGCAGTTCGTGGAGGTGAAGCCGGCCTTCCCCGGCGGCGACACCTCCTCCGTCAGTTGGATCGCAAACGACGAGGTGATTTACGCGCGCAGCGCCTCAGTGAGCAGCATCGGCGCCGTGAACACCAGTGCCAGCCGGCTCATCCGCCAGAAGGTCCCCAGCGGTCCCGCGAGCATCCTGATGTGGCTTCCCGGGGGCGCCGGTGTCGTCGAACCGCTTGCCCCCGGGCGGTTGGTGATGGACAGCACCATGAGCCGCGAGAATGTGCGCGAGGTCTCGCTGGACAAGGGGCCAAAGAAGACCGCCGCGGACCGCTGGCTGACCCACGGCAGCAGCGTCGATCGCCAGCCCTACTACTCGCCCGACGGCAATTGGGTGGTCTTCGCCTCGAACCGCAGCGGCAACCTGGATATCTGGGAGATCTCCTCTCGCGACGGCACGGTGCGCCGCCTGACCGACGACCCGGCCGACGACTGGGACCCCGGATTCACCCCGGACGGCAAGCTGCTGTGGACCTCGCACCGCACTGGCACCTTCGAGATCTGGATGGCGGAGGCCGATGGTAGCGGCGCCCACCAGGTGAGCCACGACGGGGTGGATGCCGAGAACCCAACGGCGACCGCCGATGGCTGGGTCATCTACAACTCCGGTAATCCGAAGCAGCGCGGATTGTGGAAGGTGCGTCCCGACGGCAGCGATGCCAAGCTGCTTGTTCCCGGGGTCACCAACTGGCCGGACGCTTCGCCCGATGGGCGCTATGTGCTGGCCACCAGCAACAACGAGAGGGTCATCATGGTCTATCGCGTCTCCGATGGCGCTGAGGTGGCGAAAATCCCGGTCAAGAGCGCCGATCCTGCACCGGTCGGCAATGGCCGGGCGAGGTGGATGCCGGACGGCAAGTCGATCGCATTCGTGGCTGCTGACGCCAACGGCGTGGCCACCATCTACGCCCAGGATTTTGCCCCCGGCCAAGATACGGCAAGCACTCGCCGCATCCTGGTGAGCGATCCCGACCGTCCTCCCGAGACTTTCGGGATCTCTCGTGATGGCAAGCGCCTGGTGTACGGTGTGATCGACGTCCAATCGAACCTCCTCACAGTAAGCGGCGTCGGGGGAATCACAAGGTAGATTCCCATGCCCCTGACTGCAGGCACCAAACTCGGGCCGTACGAGATCCAAAGCGCGGTAGGCGCGGGCGGCATGGGCGAGGTGTATCGCGCCCGCGACAGCCGCCTGGACCGCACTGTCGCCATCAAGATCCTCACCAGCCAGCAGGCGCTGCCGGAGATGCGCGAGCGCTTCGAGCAGGAGGCGCGCACCATCTCCAACCTCTCCCACCCGCACATCTGCACCCTCCACGACGTCGGGCGCTACGAAGAGACCGACTTCCTGGTCATGGAGTATCTGGAAGGCGAGACCTTGGAGAAGCGGCTGGAGCGCGGGCCGCTGCCGGCGGAGCAGGTGCTGAAGGCCGCCATCGAGATTGCCGACGCCCTGGGCGCGGCCCACCGGCAGGGCGTCGTCCATCGCGACCTCAAGCCGGCAAACGTCATGCTGACCAGGTCCGGCGCCAAGCTGATGGATTTCGGCCTGGCCAAGCTGCGCAAGGACCAGGTGCCGGCGGTCGCGGCGCTGGCGGAGATGGCGACGGCGGCCACCAAGAAGCTCACCACCGAAGGCATGATCGTCGGCACTTTCCAGTACATGGCGCCCGAGCAGCTGGAGGGCAGCGAAGCCGACGCCCGCAGCGACATCTTTGCCCTCGGCGAAGTGATCTACGAGATGGCCACGGGCAAGCCGGCCTTCAGCGGCCGCACCAAGGCCAGCCTGATTGCCGCCATCCTGTCGTCGGAGCCCAAGCCCATCAGCGAGGTCGCACCCATGACTCCGCCGGCCTTGGACCGCGTGATCCGCACCTGCCTGGCGAAAGACCCCGACGAGCGCTGGCAGACGGCGCACGATCTCCGCCTGCAACTGCAATGGATCCTGGAAGCTGGCTCCAAGGCCGGAGTGCCGGCCCCGGTCGCGGCCAGGAAGCGGAACCGCGAGCGCCTGCTGGCGGTGGTGGCGGCGGTCGCGCTACTGGCAGCGGTGGGACTGGGCCTGGCCTACTGGAAGGCCTTGCGACCGGCGCTGGTCGTCCGCGCGGAGCTGATCCCACCGGAGAACGGGCACTTCAATTTCTTTGGCGACAACGCGGGCCCGCCCGTGATGTCGCCCGACGGCACGCGCGTAGTCATGTCCATCATCGGAGAGGGCAAGACGCGGCTTTACCTGCGCCCTCTACGCAGTTCCGGCTTCCAGCCGCTGGCTGGCACCGAGAATGCGACCTTCCCCTTCTGGTCGCCGGACAGCCAGTGGGTAGGGTTCTTCGCTGACGGCAGGCTAAAGAAGATCAATGTCAGTGGGGGAGCTCCCATCACTCTGGGCGAAGCGAGTGACTCCCGCGGTGGCGCCTGGGGAGCGGACGACACTATTATCTTTGCGCCCCGGTTCCGAGGCGGCCTGGAGCGAGTGTCGGCCAACGGCGGCACGGTCACCAAGGTCACCGAGCCCGACAACGTCAAATACAGCACCTACCGGTGGCCGGCCATGTTGCCCGATGGCAAGCACTTCCTGTACCTGGCGGCCAACCATGCAAGTCCGGAATCGGAAGACACAGGGGTCTTCTTCGGCTCGCTCGACGGCAAGGAGAACGTAAGGCTGGTCCACACCCATTCGAATGCGCTTTATGTGCCAGGATACCTGCTCTACCTGGCGGATACTTCCCTGATGGCGCAAGCCTTCGATCCCTCGAGGGGGAAGCTCACCGGGCAGCCCATTTCGATCGCTGATGGCGTGGCGGTGGACACCGGAGTGTGGCGCATGAGCGCCACCGCATCGGCCAATGGCATCCTGCTGTTTCAACCAGGAGCCCCGGTCGGCGGCCGACAGCTGTTCTGGTACGACCGCGGCGGGAGGCAGATCGGCAAGGTCGGTGAGCCCGATCAAGCCCTCCAGGTCCAGCTGGCACCCGACCAGAAGAAGCTGGCAGTCATCATCGGCGACCCGCAGGGCGCGGTGTGGATCTACGACCTGCAAAAGAATACACGCACCCGCCTGACCTTCACCCCCGGGGCGGTGGCCGGCTTCGCCTGGTCGCCCGACGGGAAGAAGATCGCCTTCAGCAGCAACAGCGGTAAGAATGGCCGGTTCCAGATCTTCGTTCAGCCTTCCGACGGGTCGGGTACGGCGAAACCAATCCTGGTGGAGGCGACCACCGACCAGATCGTGATGGATTGGTCGCCCGACGGGAAGTACCTCTTGTATGTGGAAGGTCGTTCCGGCAATCAAAAGCTGATGGCCGTCGCCGTGGATGAGACCGCAAAGCCCTCTCCGGCGACCAATGAGAACGACCTTACCTTCGACGGACAGTTCTCACCCAATGGCCGCTGGATCGCATATTCCATTTACTCCGCAGGCCACACCGATCTCTTTGTCTCTCCCTTTCCCCCGACCGGAGCGAAATACCAGGTGTCGCAGAATGGCGGTTCGCGGCCGCGGTGGAGGCGTGACGGCAAGGAATTGTTCTACTTTCCGCCGGGCGACATCCAGTTCCTCGCCACCGAGGTGGATGGCAGTGGGAACACGTTCCAGATGGGACGGACGCAACCGCTCTTCCGCGCCAACCTTATAGGGGCCGGATGGCTCTACGATGTTGCCCGGGATGGACAGCGCTTCATCGTCGAGGTGGCAGCGGCCCAGAGCGATTATCCCCTCACCCTGGTGGTGAACTGGACCGAAGAGCTGAAGAAAAAATAGCAGCTAGTAGCTGGTAGTTAGTAGCTCGACAAAGCTGCCGACTGCTGCCTGCGCTATTTCTTTTCGTAGCTCTTCCACTCCGCTTCGGTCATGGGCTTGTGGCCCACCGCCTGGGCGATG
>DATKKJ010000216.1 GCA_035543055.1 Terriglobales bacterium
GGAGACGACGCAGGCGGCATTGGGAAAGACCTCACCCCATTCGGCGAAGGGGCGGTTGGTGGTGACCAGGGTACTGTGGGCCTGGTAGCGGCGGCTGACCAGCTCGAACAGCAGATCGGCGTGGCGGTTGCCGTAGGAGAGATAACCGACCTCGTCAATGACCAGCAGGTCCGGGGCGGCGTAGTGGCGGAGTCTCCGGCGTAGCCCCGAGTCGCTGTCGAGGGCCGCCAGTTCGCCGAGCATCTGGCCGGCGGTGGTGAACAGGACGGTGGCGCCCTGGAGCAGGGCCTGGTGGGCCAGGTTCTGCGCCCACATGGACTTGCCCACGCCGTTGGGTCCGATCAGGACCACGTTGGCGGCCTCGCGGAGGAAGTCGAGGGCCATCAGGGCTTCCAGGGCGGCGCGGTCGCAACGGCGGGGCCAGGTCCAGTCGAAGTCGCAGACCGGCTTGAACGCGCCGATGTGGGCGGCCTGCAGGCGCCGTTCCAGGCTGCGGCGCTGGCGTTCCTGCTCCTCCCAACCGATCAGCGCTTCGAGCCAAGGCTGTCCGACGATCTCCGCCCAGTGGGCCACCAGGCCGTGGAGGTGGAGGGCCTTGGCGCGTTGCAGCAAGGGGTCATTGGTCATGATCATCCTCCGTCAGCTGGTCGTAGCCGTCGAGATCATGGGGCCGAACCGGGACATCCCGCTGTTGCGCGCTGGGCGACAGGGAAACCGCCAGCGGCGGCGGGAGTTGGCGGGCGTCGCGGCGCTGTTCCAGCGCCAGGCGCACGGCGTTGGGATGGGGGACGCCCCGTTCCAATGCCACCTCGACGGCGGCCTGGACCTCCTCGGCGCCATAGCGCTCCAGCAGCTCCAGCAGTTCCCGGGTGATGGCGCGCGGGCGCTGTCCCCGTTCGGCCGCTTGGGTCAGCAGCAACTGGCTGGCGGGAACGGCCTGGGCCAGGCGATCGGTGTCCCGATGCTGACGGGCCTCGCGCTTTTCGGCCACCAGCCGTTCGAGATGCGCGGGCTCCTCGATATGGGCACCCCGATCGTAACTGCGGGGATGGCTGGCAATGACCGCCAAGCCGTCCAGCACCCGCACCCGCTCGGGATCGGCCACCACGGTCAGCAAACGCCGGACATGGGTATGGGGAACCGTGTAGTCGTTGAGATCGAAGCGGACGTAGGGGGTCTTGCCGGCTTTCACCTCGGTGCGCTCCTCGGTTGGAAACGGATTATTCGGCAGGCCGATCAGCCGGGGCTGTTCCTCGGCGAAGACCTCGCCGACCTTACGACTGCGGTCCTCGGGCCAGAGCCTGTCGGCGGCAGGGCCCTGGCACCAGCCTGAAGCCTGCGCGTTCAGATCGGCCAAATCCTGAAAGCTCCGGGCGGCGAAGCAGTGGTCGCGGATGTAGCGGATGGCCCGTTCCACCCGGCCCTTCTCGTTGCCGCGGGCCACCGCCACCGGCCGCGGTTCGAACCGGTAATGCCCGGCCAGGGCCAGCAGGGTGGGATGGAAGCGGATCGCCGCGCCCTGGCGCTCCAGCACCGCGCTCTTCAAATTATCGTAGAGCAGCACTCTGGCGACCCCGTTGAACGCCTGGAAGGCCGCCACATGGCCGCGCAGGAAGTTCTCCATGCGGGCGTCCAGGAAGAAACGCAGGAAGATCCGGCGCGAGTACGACAGCACCATTACGAAAGCCATCAGGGGCCGGCGTGCGCGGCCGATGGTCAGATAACCGAAATGGCCCCAGTCCACTTGGGCCTGTTCCCCCGGCAGAGTCCGCAGGCGCAGATAGGCCTCCGCCTTGGGTCTCGGCCGATGCCAGGCCACCAGATGACGAAAATGGTCCGGCCCGCCCGAATACCCGCGCTCGCGCACCATGGCATGGAGCCGGCTGGCGGTCAGGGTGGGAAATTTCTCCAGCGTTTCCCGGATGAAGGGCAGATAGGAATCCACGGCGGATGGCCGGGGTTGGGCGACCCGGGCGGGCAGGCCGGCCTGGGCCAGGACGCGTTGCACCGTGGTGCGATGCACGCCGAGTTGGGTGGCGATGGTGCCGATGCGCCATTTTTCCACGTGGTGATAACGGAGGATTTGGACCTCCAGTTCTTGTGCGATGGTCATGTCGAGGATATCTCCGGTCGTGTGAAAAAGATCGAGTGAGACCCTCGACGGCGCCGGAAGCCGAGCCGGACGAACGCAGCGCAATGCCGACCGCAGCGATGGCACTGCCAAGCGGTGATCGGCGGCGGGGAAGCGATGACAACAGACGGGTTCGCGATGCCTTCCGAGGGTGACGGAAGTAAACCCTCCGGCGCCGGGGCGGGTGAACCCTGATGCGTCACGTTCTTGCGGCGCTGGCGGTAGCGGCGGGACCGTTCGGCATGGGCAAACCGGCCCCGACGGCTACGTTGATAACGCCGACCGGCTTCCCGTAATGAGTGCCGACGCGCCGTCCTCGAACAATCGCTGCCGCAATAGATCTGGCCTCGGTCGCAGTGGCTGCAAAGCAGGACTTGGGCACGGCAGTGCCCACAGAGAAAGAAACGACCCGAAGACTCCATCGGCGTTGATCAGTACGCCGAGGAGCGCTGGTCTGGACGGAACTGTCCGGACCTTGGGACAATGGCAGGGCACTCCCTCTCAAAAGGGAGCGGTGGGGCGCGTCACGGAACGAAACTTGGCGGTTGAGAGCCGTGGCGCGACCCGGTCTCTTCGGCAGGGTGCTTTTTACCGCACGTCTTCACTGCGCGCCATCTTTCTCCCTAAATCTTCACATCCCGTCCATCCTCCTATCAGGACTGAATCCGGCTGTGGGGATCCTCATCGCCATCTATGCGCGCTTTTTCACCGCCGTTCACAGGAATATCTGATCGAGCGTGGTTTTAACCGTTATCGGGGAAAACTATTGGGCTTGACGCCGATCTACCTCAGTTCCACCACCCGAATCAAGGGGCTGATCCGCTTGCTCAGCATCGGTCTGCGCGTGTTGTGTCTTATGG
>DATKKJ010000217.1 GCA_035543055.1 Terriglobales bacterium
ATCCTGGCCGTGCTCGACCTGGCGGCCATCGTGTACCTGCTCTCCCCGCTCTCCCAGTCCCGCGCCCAGCGCCAAGCCCCAGGTGCGGTAAAACTCCGTTACATCTTCGTAGGGGCGGGTTGCGAGATTGATGGCGACGCGCATATCAGCCCAGCAAGGCTCCTGCGACTCCGGCCAGCGACCACCCCGGGACGTCGGCGGGCAGCTCGCCGCTGACGTAACGCGCCAGCGGGAGGTCCTGCACGCGGGCATTGGACTGTTCCTGCAGTGCGGGGGCGATCTCGGCGGCGGATGCGCCGCTGACCAGGATGCCCTCGATGTGCTCGCCGAAGGTGTCCTCGAAAAAGACGACCGAGGGGTAGATCTCGGAGGCGACCTGGGCGCCTTCGACGCGCCCGCCAGCCGGGTTCTCCAGGGTGCGGAAGAGGCGAAGTTCGTTGCCGTCCACGATGGCGACGGTGATGGTGCCACGGTCGATCTTCACCACCATGGTGGGGCGTTCGCCGGCGACGACGCCCAAGGTCGCCAGCATCGAAGGCAGGACCACCCCGGGCGCGTAGCCGAGGTCCACGAAAGGCGCTTCGTACTCCTGGATGACGGCGCGGGGCGCGACCGCCGCCACCACCCGCACCGAACCATCGGCGCGACGGGCCTGATAGGAAAGTGCAGCCTGCTCGATGTCGAAGGGGAGCGACTTGCGCAGGCGGAAGCGGACGATGCCGGCGGCTTCTGCCGGATCTTCGGGCAGGGTCTCGAAGTCGAGCAGCATGACGCGGACCGCGGCGTCGGGGATAACGACCACAACATCGCGGGTGCGGCCGCCGACGGCGGCGAGGACGTCGCTGACCGCCAGCCGCAATTCTTCCCTGCGGGTGACGTTGCCGGGGGCCAGGCCGGGGACGACCGCGCCAGCAGAGAGGCGGCGGGCGCTGTGGACGTCCACCAGCATGGCGCCTTCGTGGGCGCGCGCGGCCACCACGCGGTCGGCCGCGATCTCGCAGGCGATCCGCAGCCGGTTCTTCACGGTGTGCGGCATGAACCGGCTAGTTTCCAGTTTCGGGTATCAAGTTTCAAGAGGTAAATGAGATCCTCGCTAAACCTGCCCGCGTCGAGGGCGCGCGGGCCACTTGCTCTAGCGCGTGGTTTCGATGAAAGTGACCTTGTTGATCTCCTTCAGGGTGGTGATGCCGCGGCGCACCCGGTCCAGGGCCGACTCGCGGAGGAAGCGCATGCCGTCCTCGCGGGCCACGCGGCGGATCTCGGAGGTCGGCTTCTTGTCGAGGATCATCTCGCGCACGCGGTCGGTCAGGTCGAGGAGCTCGTGGATGGCGGTGCGGCCACGGAAACCGGTGCCGGCGCACTCGATGCAGCCTTCGCCTTCGTAGAACGGCACCGGCCCCCATTCCTTAGGGTCGAGACCGCTGGCTTCCAGGACGTCGGCGGAGTAGCGGACCTCTTTCCGGCAGCTGTCGCAGATGACGCGGACCAGGCGCTGCGCCAGGATGCAGTTCAGGGCGGAGACGAAGTTGTAGGGCTCGACGCCCATGTTCAGGAAGCGCCCGATGACGTCGACCACGTTGTTGGCGTGCACGGTGGTGAAGACCAGGTGGCCGGTGAGGGCGGACTGGATGGCGATCTGGGCGGTCTCGGTGTCGCGGATCTCGCCCACCATGATCTTGTCGGGGTCGTGGCGCAGGATGCTGCGCAGGCCGCGGGCGAAGGTCAGCCCTTTCTTCTCGTTCACCGGGATCTGGGTGACGCCCTTGATCTGGTACTCGACCGGGTCCTCGATGGTGACGATCTTGTCTTCCTCGGATTTGATCTCGTTGAGCGCGGCGTAAAGGGTGGTGGTCTTGCCGGAGCCGGTGGGGCCGGTGACCAGCACCATGCCGTAGGGCTCCAGGATGTAACGGCGGAAGCGCTTGAGGTCGTCGTCGCTGAAGCCCACCACGTCGAGGGTAAGCTTCTTGAACTTCTCGCTCATCGACTCCTTGTCGAGGACGCGAAGCACGGCGTTCTCGCCGAAGATGGTAGGCATGATGGAGACGCGGAAGTCGATGTCGCGGTGCGGATTGCCGTACTTCACGCGGAAGCGGCCGTCCTGGGGCACCCGGCGCTCGGCGATGTCGAGCTCCGACATCACCTTGATGCGGGAGATGATGGTGTTGTGATGGTCCTTGGCGATGGGGGCCATGGCCTGCATGAGCACGCCGTCGATGCGGTACTTGATGACCACCGACTCGTCGCGCGATTCGATGTGGATGTCGGAGGCACGGCGCTGCAGGGCGGTGAAGATGGTGGTGTCCACCAGGCGGATGATGGGGCTGTCGGCCTCGCCGGTCAGCTTCTCGATGGAGATGGTCTCTTCGCCGGCCTCGTCTTCGCGGACGACGTTGAGGGTGAAGCTCTCGCTGGCTTCCTCCAGCACGCGCTGGGACTGCTCGGTCTTCTTCAGGATGTCGCTGATCTGGGAAAGGGTGGCGACCTTGACCACCAGGCGCTTGCCGAGGAGCAGCCCGATCTCGTCGATCATCATGAGCTGGCTGGGGTCGGCGATGGCGATGACCAGGCGGCCGTCTTCCAGCTCCTCGAGGGGGACGAAGTTGTAGCGGAACATCAGGTCAGCTTCGATCTTGCGGAAGAGTTCCGGCTGCAGGCGGAAATTGCGCAGGTCCTGGAATTCGCAGCGATAGCGCCGGGCCAGATCACGGGCGCGCGCTTCCTCGTCCTGCACGCCGCTGAGGGCGATGCTTCCACCGTTCACGAAAACCGGCTTCTTATCGGCCATTTACCGGGTCACCCATTCCTCTTTCCGAGCCCACATCGATCTGGAACGCACGGCTACGCCATCCTTGCACGTTCAGCGGTGAAGGCCTCCGGAGCCCAGACTGAAAATAGGCATGTAAAGCGATATCAGCACTCCGACCACGACCACGCCCATGAAGATGAGGATGACCGGCTCGATCAGGGTCAGGGCGGCAGCGACCGAGGTCGCGACGTCTTCCTCGTAGAACTCAGCGACCGAGTTCAGCATACCGGGCAGGGAGCCGGTCGATTCCCCGACCTCGATCATCTCCACCGCCAGGTCAGGCATGACCTTGGTTTCTTCCAGGCTGCGGGACAGCGGCGCACCCTCGCGGACGCGCTGGGCCGAGCGGCTGATGCCGGAGGCCAGCAGCCGGCTCTGCATGGAAGCGCCGGCCGTCTGCAGGGCCGGCACCAGAGGCAGGCCGCCGGCCAGCAGGGTGGAGAGCATGCGCGAGAACATCGCCACCTGGTATTTGAGCCAGATGGCCCCCACCAACGGCAACTTCATGCGGAAGCTATCCAGCGCCTGGGCGCCACGCTCGCTGCGTTGCCAGCGCCAGATCAGGAACACCACGAGCAGTAGCACGCCAATGATCAGCGGGAACCATTTCTGGATGAAGACACCGATGGTGAGCATGATCTCGGTGCTGACCGGCAATCTCACTTCGAGCTGGCGGTACAGCTCGGCGAACCGAGGAACGACGAAGGTGACCAGGAAGGTCAGCATCACAGTCACCAGGACCAGCAGCAGCGCCGGGTAGACCAGGGACGCCAGCAGCTTCCTGCGCACCGAATTGGCCACGCGCTGAAAGGCGATATAGCGGCCGAGGACTTCGTCGAGATTGCCACTCTTCTCGCCTGCCAGCAGGGTGGTGGTGTAGATCTTGGGGAAAATCGTTTGCGCTTCAAACGCCTGGGACAGTGACTCGCCGCTGCGCAGGCGGTCGCGGACGTCCTCCAGCACGCGCCGGAAGTAGCGGTTTCGCTGGCGCCGATGCAGGAGGTCGAGAGCGGTCAGGATCGGCAAGCCGGCCTTGATGAGCGTCAGGAACTGGGCATTGAAGATGATGAACTCGTCCTGCTTGACGCGGTTGCCGCCCAGCTGGAGCTCGCCGCCGGCGAAAAGCCCGCGTGGTTTCACGGAGTAAACCAGGAAACCCTGCTGGGCGTAGCGGTCGCGCAGTTCCGCCTCGGAGTGGCTGTGCTCGACCTGCTCCAGCACCTGCCCGCGCTCGTCGGCCATCCTGATCAGAAATTCGGCCATCGGTTATTTATGAGTCTATCACCGCAAAATGGGGGGCAGGACGCAGGAAGCAGGAAGCAGGAAGCAGGAAGCCGGCTCCACACCTGCCTCCTGCTGCCTAGTATTCTCCGACGTCGCCCGCCTGGATCATCTCGACCCCGGCAGGAGGGTGGAACTGGAATCGGGTGTCGGGGATGTTGACGTTCTCCTGCTGGTTGCGGAAACGGAACTCGGTGCTGGAACCATCCAGTTCCTCTGCGACGATGCGGAAGATGGTGCCGTCGGGGCTGACCTCGAGCAGAACCCGGCTGAGACGGTCGGCCATGGATTTCGGCACACCCTGGAGCACGACGTTGCCCGTCGCTGCCGGGGGGATGTTGGCCAGCGCGAGGCCGCTGAACTCCTTTTGCAGCTTCGTCTTTCCCAGCAGATAGCGCAAAGGGGAGCGCAGGTCGTCGATGTTCTTCACCGGCGCCTGTCGGGCCTGCCGTTCGCCAGGCACGTAGAAATACGCCTTCTTGCCGTCGGTGAGGAACAGCTTCTCGCGCGGGTTGCGGTAATCCCAGCGCATGCGGCCGGGTTTCTTGAGCCAGAGGGTGCCCGACTCGGTGCGCTGGATGCCGGCGCCCTTGTAGATCTCAGTGAAATCCGCGGTGAGCGTATCCAGGTGGTTGTAGCGGCGGTCCACGCTGTCGGCCAGCCGCTGCACATCGTCGGCGCGCAAGGCGGCGGTGGCCAGCAGGACTGCGAGAATCGCACCAGGGATCTTTCTCAATGTTCTTTCAGGTCTCCGGACAGCGGTACTTTGCTTACTTTGATTCCGACTTCCAGAACTTGGGTGCTTCCTTGCCCGGTGGCAGCCCGCGGGTGATAAAGGGCAGGGAATCCGGGTCCTGCACCTCGACGCGGCCGTCGGGCGTGAGTTCATAAGGCTTCCCCTGAGGGTCGACGGGGAGCCGGCTTAGGTAGCCGGCCGAGATCATCTGGAACCAATTGCTGGCCGGCTTCCCGGTGTTCTCGTAGTACTGGCGGACCAGAGCCTCGAGGTAGCCGACCTCTTCATCCACTCGCAGGGCCAGCAGGTGGCGGACGGCGTTGTCCTTGATCATCTGGTCGTTCGTGGATTCGTAGATGTGCTCCCAGAGGAAGCGGGCGGTGGCGATCTCGCCGCCGTGCTGGGCCATGATGGCGGCCATGATCCGCATCCAGGGATGGGAGCTGGGAATCTTGGCGCCCTCCTCGAATGCCTGGGCCGCGGCCTTGTAGTCCTTGCGCTCGATGTAGTGGATGTAGCCGAGGTTGTAGTAGAGGCGCCAGGCACGGGGATTGGCGCGGATACCGCGCTGCACCAGGGCTACGGCGGCGTCGGGATCACCGGCGCCCTGCGGCGGCTCCTGGCTAAGGAAGATGGCGCCGAACTCATAGGCGGGCAGGAGCCGCGGATCGAGCGTGGTGGTGATGTCGAGCAGGGGCGCCAACAGCTTGTACTCCATGGAGCCCTCGTGGTGCTTGCCGCCGAAATACTGCACGACCCGCGTCCAGTAGATGTCGGCGAGCAGTCCGTTGTAACCGAGGCTGAGCCGCCTCACGATCTGGGGCGAGGGGATATAGAGGACGTCCTGCAGGGTCTTGCCGGCGCGCAAGCGGTCGAGGCGGCGGACCATGAGCACCGCGCCCGCCAGGCTGGCCAGCAAGAGCACGCTGGCGACCGCCACGACCCTGCCCCGCGAAGTCATTTGAGATCCCGGTACTCGAAGATGATGACGGCGGTGCTGACCGCTACCACCGAGTAGAGCAGCGCGTAAACGGTGTTGAACAGGACGAGGCTGGCGGCGACCGGCTCTCCGTGGGCCACCGGCGTGATGACGTTCAGGGCGGCGAAGTTGGGAACCAGGTGGGCCATGCCGATGGCCAGCCAGCGCGCCGGCGGCCGGGCCAGCAGGGCGAAGGCACGCAGGTCTTCGGCGAATGTACCGATCACGAACATGGCCAGCGCAAAGACGGCGGAGAGGATGGGCGAGGAGAACGACGAGAACAACAAGGTGATGGCGGTCACCACGATGAATTGAAGGATGATGAAGTAGATGGCGATGAGGACGTAGGTGTCCGACCAGGTGAAGGCGCGGGTGACATAGAACAGCGCGCCCAGGACACCCACCGCCATCAGGGCCGTGTTCACCACCAGGGTGAGAGAGAGACCGGCGAACTTGCCCACGATGAATTCCCAGCGCCGCACCGGGCGGGAGAGCAGGGTGTAGAGAGTCTTCTTGTCGATCTCCTTGGCCACCAGGCCGATACCGATGAAGATGGCGATCGCCAGCCCGAAGAGAGAAACCGCGGTCAGACCGAGGTTGATCACCACTTGCCGCTCGACGTTGATGGAGATCTGCCCGACCAAGATGGAGGAGGCGGCCATCAGCAGGGCGAAGAAAATCAGGTTGTAGAGCACGCGGTCGCGCACTGCTTCGCGGAAGGTGTTGAAGGCGATGTAAGCCAGGCGGGAGGTCATGGGGCGACCTCCGCCGGAGCAGCGCGGTCGGCCGGAGCGCCCATCTGCTGCAGGAAGTAGTCCTCCAGGGTGATGCGCACAGGATTGACGGAAATGAGCCGGACGCCGGCGCGACGCAGAGCGTCGAGCGCGGCGTCGAGTTTTTCTTCCGGCAGGATGGCGCGGTGAGTCTCGCCGCTGAGGCGGCATTGGCCACCCAAAGCGGTGACAGCGGCCTCTGCGCCGCCGCCTTGCCAGTGGATCTCAACCCGGCCGCCGGTGCTAGCGGTCAGCTCCCTGATGGTCCCGGCGCCGCGCAACGTTCCCTGGTGCACGACCGCGACCCGGTCACACAGGTCCTCGGCGTCAGAGAGGATGTGAGTGGAGAAGAAGACAGTCTTGCCCTCGTCCTTCAGTCCCTGGATCAGGTCCCGGACCTCGCGGCGGCCGATGGGATCGAGCCCCGACATGGGCTCGTCGAGAAAGACAACCTTAGGGTCATGGAGGATGGCTTGCGCGATACCGACGCGCTGCAACATGCCCTTGGAGAACTTGCGCAACTGGATGTCCGCAGCATCGGCCAGGCCAACGCGCCTGAGCATCGTGGAAACCCGCGGAGCGCGCTCGCCGGCCGGGACCCCGGAGAGCTGTGCGTAGTAGTGCAGCAGCTCGGAGGCGGTGAGGTAGTCGTAAAAGTAGGGCTGCTCGGGAAGGAAGCCGATCTGCGCCTTGACCCTCGGGTCCTGCATGTCGTGGCCGAGGATGCGGGCGGAGCCGCCGGTAGGAAAAATGATTCCCATCAGCAGGCGCAGGGTGGTGGTCTTGCCGGCCCCATTGGGGCCGAGATAACCGAAGATCTCGCCTTCCTGGATAGAGAGATTCAGCGGGTGCAGAGCGACCTTCTGCCGCTTGCGCCAGAAGCCGAAGGTGTAACTCTTCTGGAGATTGAGCGTCTCAATCGCCGTCATCGGTGCTGTACGCGAGATTATAGACGAAGAGGTCACGGGGTGCCGGGGACCGGCATGCGCACGACAGCCGCGGGCGCGGGCGGGACGGGCTTGGAGCGCAAGTCGAGCCAGGCGCGCAGCTCGTCGGTGGTGCGGATCTGACCCAGCAGGCAGGCCTGGATCAACTCGCGGGTGAGGAGCGTATGAAAGCGGTTGTGATACTCGAGGCCATGCTTCTGCCCCGCGAGCTTCACCATGTACGGAATGCGCGGGCTGCTTTGCTCGTTCCAATCAGCGTACCAGCGCAGGGCGTGGTCGGAAGTCACCAGCACGGTGGAGCGGTCCCATACGCCCGCCTGCTCCATGGCGCGGCGGATGTCGGCGAGATTGCGATCGCCGAGGGCAAGATTATCAAGATACCAGTCCCTTGCGAAGTTGAAGATGGTCAGGTGGCCGGAGCCGCGGTCGTAGATAGCGGGCTCGTGCGGCACGGGCAGGTGCAGCAGGACCAGGCTGAGCGTGGGATCGGTGGCGTCCTCGATGGATTCCCGCAGCAGCCGGTCGTAGCGGAGGACATGACGCTGACGATCCTCCAGCGGCCACAGGCTGCGGAGCGCGCTGCCCAGGCTGGTCGAGAGGCTGGGCTCGAAGCCGCGCACGCGGGTGTCGATGGATTCCCAATAGCAGTCGCTCAGGACGGGAGCCAGCACCCGGCAGTAGGGGATGTACCAGCCCACGATGGTGGCGTCCCAGCCCTGCGAGCGCACCCAGCTGAACACCGAGGATTCCTTGATCCAATCCACCGGCTTGTTCTGATCGTCGGCGGTGACCAGCAGGCCGGTGCCGTGGAAGAGCCCGATCTCCACCGGTTGCCCGTACATCAGTGATGGAATGGCGCTTGCAGTCTGAATGCCGGACTGGATGGCATTGTCGGCCCACAGGGACTCCGACATCATGCGGTCAAGCTCGGGAAGTTGCAGGCCGGTGGGGCGGGTGCGGGGATCGATGTATCGCCAGTCGGCTTCGTCGTAGATGATCCAGACGAAGCGGGTGGGCGCGGGCGACGACGAATGGATCCGGCCGGCGACGAGCGGCAGAGGTGGTTCATGCGCAACCCTCCAGGACGCCTGCAGGACCATGATCGGCAGAAACGGCAGGCAACACAGAGCGACGACCTCGGCTGCGCGACCGATCCAGAGAGGGAACCGGGCCAGCAGCGACATCACCACAATGACCAGCAGCGCCAGGTAGGCGAAGAAGTTCTCGTCGCGGATGATGCGGGAAACGTCGTTCGGAAACTGATGGCGGATCAGATTCAGGAATACGACTAGCGGCAGCAGGAAGACCCAGCGATCGAAGGCGATTCGCCGCAAGGGGGTGGAACGGCCGAGCCAGACGACGAGCGACAGGATGCCGGTGAGCAGTGCTAGGACGATGCCGGCGGCCAGCAAGTCGCGCCACGACCAGCGCGGCAAAAGGAACTGATTGGCAAAGACCAGGCGGCGCCAGACCTCCATCAGGCAGATACCGGCCAGAGAGAGGCAGACCAGAAAGTCGCGGCGGGTGAACGATCTCATGCCGCGCGCCGTAACAGGAAGAGAGTGCGCTCGCTCGCGGGCAAGGTCAACGAACGGACGATGCGGAAACGTCTCTGGACCGCCTGTTCGAAACCGCTGCGATCCAGGTCGGCGTGCAGCTCCTCGCGCCCGCGGACGATGCGGCGGAACATCGGATCCTGGGGAGAGATGAACTCGATCAGCAGCCAGTCGCGGGTCAGGTCGGCCGCCAGGTCCAACACCGAATCCAGAGGCACGCGTTCGGTGACCATCAAATGGTGGAGAACGGCCAACATGAGCACGGCGTCGAACTGACCACAGGCCCGCTCTAGAAAGGACGGGCACTCTTGATTCCGCCATCCGGTAGCCGGGCTGGGCTGGGCGATATTCACGACCAGCGGCAGGATCGTCAGGTTCTGGGCTGCGGCCCGGCGGTACAGGCGGCCGACGAGGGCAGCGTCGGCGTCGAGCGCTACAACGCGCGCGCCGGCAGCGGCGGCTTCCACGCTATAGGCGCCGGTGTTGCAGCCGACATCGAGCAGACTGTGGGGACGATCTTCGGCCAGCCAGCGGCGGACGAAGTCTTTCTTTGCGCTCTCTTGCTCCCGGGTGTAGCTGGGATGGGTCTCGGCGTAGCCGGTCCAATGTGAGCTGGGCGAGAACCCGCCGATGCTGCGCACGGCTTTGCGCAAGCTACGGATCCGTGAGGCAAGAACGAACCGGGCCTTGTCCGGAGCTTCGTGGCGGGGTTGGTACAACTGCGGTCCACGAGCTTCGGAGCGCGCACTGAGCCAGGTGGGGATGGTGGCGTATCCCAGAAGCGGCGGAAGAAGGCGCCGCAGCGGACTGCTCATGCGGTACACATCTTCCGGTGAAAGCCCTTCCCGGCGGCCGGTGAACACCTGGTCCGGAGCCAGACGAAAATGCTTGTAGGCGATCAGTGGCAGCAAGAACGTGCGCACGAACTGGGCGTAGGCGCGCCACACGGGATCGCCGGGTGCCCGCGGTTCGACCGACAGGACATCCACGAACACGGCGTCGGAGCCGCGGAAAAGAATGTTGAAGGGGGTGGCGTCCTTCAGCCCAAGGCCTTCATCAAGCAGTCCCTCGGCGAGGTCGAGGGTGAGTTCGGCGGCGGCGGCGAGCATCTCAGGAGGCCACTCGTAGGGATAGGAGGGGAACTCGAGGCGCTCGTGGCGCAGCAGGAGGGCATCGTCGGGCAGCGAAAGCTCGCGTTTCAGCTCTCTTGCTGCCGTGTCCTCCAACACTTCGGCAGGAATGACATGGCCCAAGTCGGCGAGCCGGCGCACCGTGGCGGATGCCTGGAAGGCTTGGAGGTTGGGCAGGCCCGGCGGAAAAACCGCCCGCACCAAGTGGCCACCACGACGGATCAGGCGTCCGGCAGGGTCTCGAAAGGATGCGGATTGCGGATCAGCGTGACTTTTCGTTGCTGAGGGCATCCTGGCTTCGCTTATGGCCGCCGCGCGGACTGATCCAGGCGGCAAAGCGGCGGAAGTAGAACAAGAGGCCGATAAAGAACGAGCCGATCAACTGCCACAGCAGCGCCCCGGACCCAGGGTCGGCGTAGAACAGGGCCAAGAGGCCAGGATTCGGGACTCCGAACGCCGTCATCATCTCGCTCCTACATCACAAAAATACCAGAAAACCATGCTGCTCGAGGTAGTTACCGCGGTACCTGGACAGAAATCGGGGCGGGACCAGCCCGCCCCGGAATCAGCTTACTGCAGGGCCGGGAAGCCGGTCTGGCACTGCACGTCGGTGGTAGCCGCCGTGATACCAGCGCCCGGATCGAAGTGGATGACGCCATCCGCCGAGCTGCAGAAGGTGCGCTGCCCGCTCTGGCCGGGATTCTGGGGCACAGCATGCGACACGTACGATACGCGCGGGATCGCGCCCGGCGAGGACAGGCTTAGAAAGTAGCCGCTCTTGGGGCACGGGGCCGCGGCGCAGCCCACCACCGCATCCAGCAGGCCGGCCTGCAGCGAAGTCGCGGGCGGTCCAGCGCCCGGGCCCAGCTTGGCCAGGGTGTCAGCAAAGCCCTGCGCCGGGTAGGTGCTGGAGTAGGTGACCTCCGCAGTGTTGATGGAACGCAGCGAGCCCACCGCTGAGCTGTCGTTCGCCGCGATGCGGGAACGAAGCAGGTTCGGGATGGCGATCGCGGCGATGATCAGAATGATCGCCACCACGATCAGCAGCTCGATCAGCGAGAATCCTTCGTGTTTCTTAATTTGTTGTCTCCGGTGTTTCGATGGTCTAACAAAAAGGGGAACCAGAACTCGCGTTCCGCGTTCCCCCTGGCTCGTACCCTCCCCCAGGTACTTGCCAAAATCAGAGCCCGATCAGCTTACTGCAGGGCCGGGAAGGCCTGGCACGCCGTGTCGATGATACCCGCAGCGATGCCGCCGCCTGGATCGAAGTGGATGACGCCATCGCCCGTGGAGCAGAAGGTACGCTGCCCGCTCTGGCCGGGGTTGATGGGGACTGCCGCCGACGCGTAAGTCACGCGCGGGGTGGCGCCCGGTCCGGACAGCGTCAGTTCGTAGCCGCTCTTGGGGCACTTCGCTCCGCCGCAGCCGACGACCGCATCGAGCAGGCTGGCGTTGGTCGAGGTTGCGGGCGGTCCAGCGCCCGGGCCCAGCTTGGCCAGGGTGTCAGAAAAGCCCTGCGCCGGATAGGTGCTGGAGTAAGTGACTTCCGCTGTGTTGATGGAACGCAGTGAGCCCACCGCTGAACTCTCGTTCGCCGCAATGCGGGAACGAAGCAGGTTCGGGATGGCGATTGCGGCGATGATCAGAATGATCGCTACCACAATCAGCAGCTCGATCAGCGAGAATCCTTTCTGCTTCTTCATGTAGTTTCCTCTCTTGTCGTTCTGAGTGTTGCCTGAAACTGTTGAACGTCGGGGGCCATCTGGGTGTTCGCACTTTGCTTGCCAACGGCAGGCGTTCTGGAGGGTGGAAGGTGTATTCGGCCAACTTGTTGATTACTGGCGGCTTGTGTGCTACTGGCCGAGTGTCAGCAGTAGGGTTGTGGGTGGTCAACGCGCGGGATGTTAGGTCGAATGACAGTTTATGTCAATCAAAACCTCAATTTTTGTCAGGCAGTGAGGGTCGGCCTAGGGCAAACCCCCGGTTCAACAGGTGAGCTGCTCGCGGGTGATTTTCAGGCCTTCCAGGTTGCCGAGGACGGTGACGGCAATCTTATCGGTGTGGAAGAACTCGTTAGCCATGGCGACCAGGTCGTCGGCGACGACGGCCTCGATGCGCTGGATGATCTCGTCGAGCCCAAAGAAGCGATCGAAGTACATTTCCTGGCGGGCCAGGTTGGACATCCGCGCAGTCGAAGATTCCAGGCTGAGCATGAGGCTGCCCTTCAACTGGTCCTTGGCCCGTCGCAGCTCCTCCTGGGGAATGGCATCGGCTTTCAGGTTGCGGAATTCCTGCACGATGGATTCCACCACCTTGCTGGCGGATTCCAGTGAGGTGCCGGCGTAAACCGAGAGGCATCCGGTGTCGCGATAGGGGTTCAGCTCGCTGTAAATGGCATAGACCAGGCCCTGGCGTTCGCGGACGTTCTGAAAGAGTCGAGAGCTCATGCCCCCACCCAGCAGGGTGTTCAGGATGTAAGAGGGATAGCGGCGGTCATGGGCGATGGGATAGGCGGGTACACCGACGCAGATCTGCACCTGCTCCAGCGATCTTTTGTTACGCAGCACGATGCGGGAGGAGACTTGAGGCGGCGACTCGTGGAAGCCGTTCCTGGCCGGCTTTAGCCGAGCGAAATGGCCGCTGACCAGCTCCACGAACTGCTGATGATTGATGTTGCCGGCAGCGCTGACGATGATGTTCCCGGGGGTGAAGCGCTGGCGGTAGAAATCGAACACCAAGGGCTGCTCGAATCGGCGCACGGTCTCTTTGGTGCCCAGGATGGGTTTCCCCAGCGGATGGTCGCGCCAGAAATTCTGGGTGAAGATCTCGTGGACGAGATAATCGGGGCTGTCTTCGTCCATCTTGATCTCTTCCAGGATGACGCCGCGCTCGCGGGCGATGTCCTTGACGTCGAAAACGGGGTGGAGAACCAGATCACTCAGCACCTCGAGGGCGATGGGCAGGTGCTCGTCGAGCACCTTGACGGTGAAGCAGACGCATTCCTTGGCGGTAAAGGCGTCCATGTTGCCGCCGATGGAGTCGATCTGGCGGGCAATATCCTCGGCGCTGCGCGTCTCCGTTCCCTTGAAGACCATGTGCTCGACGAAATGGGAGATGCCGTTGACCTCGGCATCCTCGTGGCGCGAGCCGGTCTTGATCCATATCCCGATAGACACGGAGCGGATGTGAGGCATCTCCTCGGTCAGCACGATCAGACCGTTGGGCAGAACCTCGCGTTGAATATTGCGCAGTTCTTCGACCATTGCTTCTTCTACTTCTGAGAAGGCCCCGGTCAGAAATTGTGACATAGGTCGAACGCTCGTGCCGAAAACATTAGTGCCGCATTTTCAATCGCTTGAAGACTTCCCGAGGGCGGAGTCCCACGGTGTTCAACACTCAGCCACCGGCTGAAATCAGGTAAGTAGGATGCACGAGCGGGCGAGCGTACAAAGAAC
>DATKKJ010000218.1 GCA_035543055.1 Terriglobales bacterium
ACCTGCAATTGAGCCGCAGTGAGCAGCTCCAATCCGGTCATCAGGAACGCTCCGTCACCCGCGAGTGCGACCACTTGTTTCCCAGGACAGGCCAACGCAGCCCCGATGGCCGCGGGCACAGCATAACCCATGCAGGAATAATCGACCGGCGCGAGGAAGCAGCGCGGCTGCTCAAGGCGCAGGCATTCCATCGCCAGGAACGTGCCGTTGCCGCTGTCGGTCGTGTAGATGGTGTCCGGTCCGGTCACTCGCTGCAGCGTCTTCAGAAGGTGCGGCGGGGAAACGGGCCCCGCCCCCGGCGTGACTTCCCAGGCTCTCCAGACTTGGTCATGAGCGGCGGCGATCGACCGTCGTAAAGTGTCGTCCACGGCGCGCGCGGGCACGCACTGAAGAAGATCGGCAACGAACTGCCCTGCATCCGCCGTGACCGTCACTTCCGCCGGGTAGTTCTTCTGAAAGACTGACGGATCGACATCTACGTGGGCCAACGGCCCCGGAGGCTGCAGGCCGTAACTGCCGGTGCTGACCTCGGCGAAGCGGCACCCGATAGCCAGGGTGAGATCGCAGGAGGCAGCGATCTCGCGAAGCGCAGATGGCGCTGCCTCGCCGAAGCCGCACCACAACCAGAGTGGGTGCTTTTCAGGGAAGATCCCCTTCCCGGTGAAGGTCGTTGCGACAACGGCATTCAGGCGTTCCGCTAACTCGACCAGTGCGCGACCGGCGTTCCCGGCGCCCGCTCCAAGATAGAGCAGGGGGCGGCGACTGCGCGCGAGCAGATCGCATATATGGGCGAGGTCCTCAGCACGGGCGCCGACCGGCTTGGGCGATTCGTCACGAAACGCGAGTTCAGTGTCGTAGCGGAAGAGATATTGCTCAGCCGGGACTTCAACGATCACGGGGCCGGCAGGCGCTGCTCGGGCCACGCGGCAGGCGCGCCGGATCGTGGCGTACGTCTGGCTGGCATCGGTCAGGTGGAACTGGGCCTTTGTGACCGGACGCGCGATCGCGATCTGGTCGACAGCGTGGAGCTGATACGCCTTTCCGGTATCCTGGCGGATGCCGCACGCCAGCACAAGCATCGGGATTCCGTCGAGGTACGCCTCGGCGATGCCGGAAAGTGCGTGTGTCAAGCCGGCTCCGGGAACGACGTTGACCGCCGCCAGCTTTCCCGAAGCGCGCGCCACACCATCGGCCATGAACGAAGCGCTCTGCTCGTCCGTGACCAGGACCGGACGCACCTTAGTCGAGCGCGCCAGGGCATCGTAGAGCTCGATGTTGTGAGTTCCGGGAATGCCGAATGCGAATGGGACCCCTTCATCTTCCAGCGCGCGGGCGACGATGTCGCTTCCATTCATCTTCATAGCAGGTTCGGAGCGTTCTCCCAGACATGTTCGGCGACGCGGTCCGCCAGAGCCATGATCGTCAGGTAAGGATTGATCTCGATGGAATTGGGAAAGAGGCTGGAGTCGGCGACATAAAGCCACGGGACCCCGTGTACGCGACCATATCCGTCGGTCACTGAGTCTTGAGCGGCCCTTCCCATGCCGCAGCCGCCCTGCAGGTGCGCTGCCGAGACCGGAACTTTCCCTGGCTTGAAGCCGTTGCCGTCTGCCAGGCTCCCCAAGGCGTCCATGTCTTCGGCCGCGACTGTCATCCTTCCTATGGGCATGTGGACCCGTCGGGCGCCGGCAGCGAAGAAGATCCTTGCGGATGTGACCGCGCCACGACAAAGCCCGCGAACGACTTCAGGGGTGAAACTGTAATGGACTACGGGTCTCCCCTGCGAATCGATCGTGATGCGGTTGTGAGGCATCGCCTGGTCGCATGCCAGCACCAGGATCATCTGCAGGCGAGGAAAAGCCTTCATGAAATGGCTGTGCTCTTCTCCGAAGCCGGCCATCGCCTTGGCCGTGACGACGGGAAAGTACATGCAAGTCTCGAGCAGGAAGCGGTCGGTCTCCGCGAACTGATCGAGGTAGAAGCTCTTGGGGTGACCGACGAAGTTGGTGATGGGCTGGGGATGCTCGCCCACCATGATGAAGGCGGGATGACAAGTGAACCCGTGGCCCAGCCTGGGCAGCTTCCGGTCGAAACCGGAGCGCATCAGGAGTGCGGGGGTGTTGACCGCGCCGCCACAGACGATGATCAGCTTGGCGGAGATCTCATAGTCGCCGGGCTCCCATGGCGAGGGCTCGCCCTTTGCTCCAGGCGCCTTCGCAGAGACCCGCACCGACAGATTCCGGTCGCCGATCCGCAGCACCTCGCAGCGGGTAATCACCGCAACGCCGTTCCTCTCGGCATCAGGCAGTTGGACCCGGTGGGTCCCAAGTTTGGCCTGATTGGGGCAGCCGAGATTGCAGAGGCTGGAACCGCGGCAGCCACGCACATTGACCGGAAACTGCTTCACATCGTAGTTCAGTCGGCGGCACCCCTCGGCGAAGAGACGATTGTTGGTGTTGATCGCGCTCTCTTCGAGGAGATGCACGTTATTGGCCGCCATGAATTTCCGTACCCGCGGCTCGAGGTCCTCCAGGCTGATGCCGGGAACGTTCCAGCGCCGCAGGATGCGATCGGGAGGAGGAAGGGAAGTGCCGGTATAGACCACGGTGGATCCGCCATAGGCCGAGCCGAAGGCCAGCGTCATCGTGCGCTCCGCGGTCATGAATCCACCGCCATCTTCGTAAAGCGCCTGGGACATCTCGAGCTCATTGCCGGTGAACTCTTCGAGAGCGAGTTTCGGCCCCTTCTCGAGCACGGCGATGCGCGCGCCCTTACGACACAGCCCTGACAACTCCTGCGCCACCGTGCCTCCGCCGGCGCCCGAGCCGACAATCACGATGTCGAAGCTGAGGCGATTCAACGGAAAGCCTCCCATCCACGCGCATCAGGCCGGTACCCGATCGCGATGGCGGCTTCCCGCCGGCCGTAGTAGCCGAGGAAGGCGAGCGTTCGCAGCCCCCAGAACCCTGCCCGGATGAGCTGTACGGGGTGGTCCTGCAGGTATCCAAGAATGCGCAGGCGGCGCGACCGATCAAGCGACGTGAACCTGCGGCCGTAGCGGAGGACCGATACCCACTCGATGAGGTGGAGAAAAAGGCGAAGCTGGCGGATCTCACCCCGCGACCGGCGTTGCAGCGCCTCGCTGACCAGTCGCTCGGTCGACTCCCGTTGCTCCGGATCGAGGGCTTCTGTTTCGGGCAGCACGGTCCGCGTGACCGAGCGGAAAATGGCGCACGCGGAACGGAGCTGCTGCGCCAGCTGGGGCGTCTCTTGCATTGGGCACAGGGTACCGCGCCCGAGCCCGAATCGGGACAGATTTTCCAATGGCGTGGCCGGGGACCGTCACCGGAGATTCAGGGCGGCAGCGCCGACGATCGCTCCAGACGCGGGATCCTGGGCCAGCACTAGAACCCTCAAGTTAGACCTCGCCCACCCAGGATTGAGCTGGAGCCCCTCACTTGCGGCAAAAGCCATGCCGTTGAGCATGCCAATCTGGCGCAGGGATCGGACGACCGCCTGGTGGGTCAACCGGCGGCCTCCATTCTCGCCCGCGCGAACCTCGGTGGTCAGGTTGTCTTCGGTGATCGCCAGCAGGACAACAGCCGAGCTGGTGCCGTTCTGTTTGACCGCAATGTTCAAGACATCGCCCTTTAGCTCCAGCGTGACTTCGACCGATTTCTTCGACCGGCTGGCTGCGACGATGACCTCCCGCGCTTTCGCCTGGTCGTTTCCCACAAATTGCCGGCGGCCATCGATGACCATCTGCGGCGTGTACACGGAACCCAGGCCGAAGTGGCGGGCGTAATCTTCCTGGCGCGCGCTGTACTGGTGCGCGGAGAAGCGGTCCTTCCAGCCGAGCTCGTTCCAATAGTCCACGTGCTCACCGAGCGCGATGATCTCGACGCTGTCGGAGCGGTCGCGGGCAAGGGAAGCCAGCAGCGCGTCGGCAGGGGGGCAGCTGGAGCATCCCTCCGAGGTGAACAGCTCCACGACTACGGGGACCCTTTCAGCGGCGCTCAGTTCACCACCAGTTGAGACGATCGCGGCGACAACAAGAAAAAACAGAATCTGCTTCATCCCTTGGACTCCATGCCGCTCGCTGGTCGGGTGATTGGGTAAGTGACAGCGAGGCCGAGGCAGCGTCCTCCCTTGGCTACTGTGTGTTGGATTCTTCAGCGCGCACTAAGTTTCAGGGCAAACCCTCCAGCCCCTGGGATGTTGAGCCGGATCCGATACAGGCCGGCCCTGGCAGCCAGGTAAAGCGTTCGCCGGTCGGCGTCGCCCCACGCGAGGTTGTGTGGCCGTTCGAACGCACCGATGGTGTGCACGAATCGGCTCGGATTCCGCACTACGCAGGATGACCTTGATCTGCCGGTGAGGCTGAATGCCGCCGGGAGGTCTGCTTAACGCTCGCCGGGACTCTGTCTGACTAACCTCCCCGGACGACCGGCGCGTGACCGGACATAAAGCCCTGGCCACACGTGCTGGATATGAAGATGAGGGTGCTGCGCCCCGGGATTCAGGAACCGTGGAATACTTGCTGTTCGGGTCCGGGGAGAGCCCTGCGAGCTGGTTTGGGGAAAAGTTTGGGGAAATGCTACGGGCGCCCTCTGGCGGGCGCCCGTAAGTGTGTGACTCGATTGGTTGCGGGGGGTGGATTTGAACCACCGACCTTTGGGTTATGAGCCCAACGAGCTACCAGACTGCTCCACCCCGCAGGTCAATAGTAGCGGATGCGGTGGAGCCGGTCAAACCAGGCGCTCTTGCAATCAAGTGGGAAGCTTGGCCTGGGGGATGGCCGGATAGTGCTTCTGCACGCAGTCGGGGCAGATCCCGTGGGTGAATGAAGCCTCGGAGTGGTCCTGGATGTAGGCCTCCAGCACGTGCCACACGCCTTGGTCGTCCCGGATCTTCTTGCAGTAGGCACAGGTCGCCAGCATCCCGGTGAGCAGCTTCACCTTTTCCAGGGTGTTCTGAAGAGTGGCGATCAGCCGCTCGCGTTCCTGCAGCAGGCGCTTGAGCGGAGTGATGTCCGAGCAGGCGCAGGTGATCCCGACCGTCGCCCCGGCGCTGTTGCGCAGCGGCTCCACCGTCAGGTCAAAGTAGCGCTCTTCGCCCCGGGCCGTGATGCTGATCTCCTCCCGCGCGCCCGCCCCGCGGTCCAGCACGCCCTGCTTGATCCAGCTGATCCGGGCGCCTTCCTCGCCGCCGATGATCTCGGCATCGCTGCGCCCGATGCACTCCTCGTCCGCCCAAGGCAGCGTGGGAGTATTGATCCAGGTGTAGCGCAGGTCGCGGTCCTGGTGGAAGACCACGGTAGGCGAATTCTTGAGCGCGACCCGGAAGCGCTCCTCGCTCTTGCGCAGCGCTACCTCCGCCCGGTGACGCTCGGTGATGTCGTGCGCCATGCCGCGCACCACCGGCGTGGGGCCGTCGGTGCGCAGGGTGTTGTGGTACTCCCAGACCCGGCGCTCGCCCGACCGCGTCTGCAGTACCATCACTCCGGCATCGGCCCCGTTCTCCTGGATCCGCTTCAGGTAGTCGTCGAACTGGTCGCGAAACTCCGGGGCCAGGAACCCCCGCATGGGCCGCGCCAGCAACTCCTCGACCTCATAGCCCAGCAGGCGGGCGGGAAGGGGATTCATGGAGAGCAATCTTCCCGTCAGATCGTGAGTGCAGATCAGGTCCTGGCTGTGCTCCACCAGGTCGCGGAACAGGTCTCCGCCTGATGGCTCCGCCCGACGGTTGATCTCGTTGACTTTACCCGGCTCGTCGACTTTGTGCTTGCCAGTCATAGGGTTAGGCGGGAGAGGCGAAAGTATATCTTGAGGTCAAAAAATGGCAAGTCGCGAAGACACATCAACAAGAAGAGAGGCGCCTGAGGTGAGGGCGCCTCCTGGGTTGCGTGACAGAATAGATTGCACCCCACCCTAGAGCGCTTGGGTGAAGGCAGTGTTACACACACTTGAAAGTTCTGTGAATCGGGAAACCATCCCCGCTTCGTCCGTGAACCGTCAAAGTCCGCGCCACTAGTGCTGGCGGAAGAAGTTCGGCACCGCCCGACCCGCACAGAGGATGAAGTCGTATTTTCTCAGTGCCTCGACATCGTGGGTCTCCGCCAGATGGAAGAGCTGCTCGACAAGGCGTTCCACCTCGTCCTGGGACATGTTCTTGGTGGCGGCCCAGAACTTGGGGGGGTTCAACCAGATCCGTTCTTCTGTTCTCGATGTATTCATGAGTAGGTCCCTAAAACGGCACAGGTGAGTTAAGGGTGGACGCAATTCGAACCGCGCTCATTCTACCCAAACAAGCGGGTGATTGCTGTGACGGCCCGGTAAATTAACAGTCCTTTAACAATCGGTTCAGGCCACGGCCTGCACCATCGATTGTGCAGTTTGCTGCGGAACCGCAGCGGCCCGTGGATCGTGATTTAATGGTCCTTTAACCGGTCTGTAACCCGACGCGGGATAGGCTGCGGTCATGCGGCGTTCTCCGATGGCGCGTGCCGAGCGGGAAGACCAAAACCCGCGTCCGGCCCGGGTGCACTCCCCCTCGGAACTCACCGACCTGGTCCTTCATGCCTGCCTGGTCACCAAGGACGCCGTGTTCAACGTCAGCAGCCTGCTGGCCAACGGTTCCGGGATGGCGGTCCTGGCGGTGAAAGACTGCGAATACGACCTCGACCGCTGCGAACGGTTCATCGACGAGCACATCCCGGTGGCCATCACCCAGGTGAATGAGGCGCAGGCTCGGCAGTTGCTGACTTGCCTGAAGTTCATCACCGATCTGGAGCGTATCGGCGACCTGATGCAATGGGTGGCGCAGGCCGCGCAGCGTTGCCACCCCAGGCTCAGCAAGCGGGACGTGTCCCCGCTGCTGCAGATGGCACAAGCCCTGGAGAAGATGCTCCAGTCTGTCCATACCGCCTTCGTCAGTCGCGACGCGGCGCTGGCGGAATCTGTGATCAAAGCCGACAAGACTATTGACGAGGTGCGGCACACCCTCTTCCGCAAGTGCCTCCATCAGGATGCTCGCAGCAATCCTTCGCGCGTCATCAGCCTGCTACTGATGGGGCAGGCCATCGAGAGGGCGGGCGACCACGCCAAGAACCTGGGCGAAGAGCTCGTGCACTTGTTCGAGGGGCGCAGCCTGCGCCACGTCTCCGCAGGGCCCACCGGACGCGGCCGCAACTTGAGTGAATTGTGACCCGTAACGAGGTCGGACCGGTGCCGGGATCCGGCACGTTCCGCGATGTCCCGTCTATCCCTCTACCGCCTGACTCGAATCCTCGAGGGCCTGCTCCGCCGCGGGAATACTGGGATGGAAACTGAAGAATTGGTCCACCCGGGTGAGCTTGAAGACGTTCATCACCCGCTCGCTGACCCCGACCAGGGCCAGCTTTCGTCCGTCTTTTTGGCGGGAAACGTAGGCGCCCAGCACCGAGCCCAGCCCGGCGGAGTCCACGTAGGGTACTTCCGAAAAGTCCAGGATGAGCCCGGTCGACTTGTCGGACCGAACCAACTCTTGGAAGCCGAATAAGGTGGCAATGGTCAGGGGCCCGCTTAGCCGGACGATCTTTTGCCCGTCTCGTGTTCCCAACGATGTGCGTATCTGCAGTTGATCGGCCGGCATCGCCGCGTATTCTAATCGGCCAGTCCGGACGGATTATTAACAGAAGATAAATTCGCACCCCGGGCGACCGTTCCGCTCCCCGGGAGTTCCCGCTGATCTTCCGTTCCGCATGGTTTATCTTCAAAAAAAAGCTGGGGCAAGAGAAAAGCCTAACGGGAAGCCTGCTGATTTGATATAACCCCTGATAAATCACGAACATGGCAGCGCTCATTCCATCAGCGTCGTGGATCCTGGCCGGGCCGGTCGACCTCGGGGACGTATGGCGGGGTGTTGCAGCGGTCAACCAGCAACTCGACCTCCTTAGGGTGGCCCTCGCCTTTCTCGTGATCGCAGCCGTGGTGGCTCGCGCCGCGCCCCAGGAGCGCGGGTCGGTGCGCACTGCCTTGCGGCTCTTCTTTACTGGAGTGGTCCTGCTGCTCGCCCCGGCGGCGCTCGACCTGCTGGAACTTGGCAAGCTCTCCCGCTTCTCGCACTGGATCGGGTTGGCGATCGGCGGGATTGCCATCGTCAGCCTGGCCAGCCTGTTCGTTTTTGACGTCCTGCTTAAGATCAGTCACCTCACCGTTCCCAGGATCCTCCGCGACCTTCTCGTCGGGATCGCCTACGTCGCCGTCCTGTTCACCCTGCTCTCCCGGGCCGGGATCAGCCTGGGCCAGCTGATCACCACCTCCGCCATCCTCACCGCCGTGATCGGCTTGTCGATGCAGGACACGCTGGGCAATATCATGGCCGGTGTCGCTCTCCAGCTGGAGAAGACCATCGCGGTGGGCGACTGGGTGAAGATCGATCAGACGGTCGGCCGCATCACCGAGATCCGCTGGCGCCATACCTCCATCGAGACCCGCAACTGGGACACCGTCATTGTGCCCAACACCCAGCTCATCAAGAGCCAGGTCACGATCCTGGGCCGCCGGACGTCGCAGCCGCTGCAGCACCGCCAGTGGGTCTATTTCAACGTCGATTTTCGTTATTCTCCGACGGAGGTCATCCACGCGGTCACTGAGGCTCTCACCGCCGAGCCCATCGAGAACGTCTCCCCCACCCCGAAACCGAACTGCATCCTCTACGACATCAAGGAAAGCTTCTGCTACTACGCGGTGCGCTATTGGCTCACCAATCTCGCGGTGGACGATCCCACCGACTCCCGCATGCGCACCATCGTTTACTTCGCTCTCAAGCGGGCCAATATTCCCATGTCCATCCCGGCGCATAAGTTGTTCATGACCGAGGAATCGGAGGCTCACGAGGAGCTCAGCCGCCAGAAGGATGCCGCTCGCCGCATGGAGTCGCTGGCCAACGTCGACCTGTTCGATACCCTCTCCATCGAGGAGCGCCGTAAGCTGGCCGAGCGCCTCTACTTTGCTCCCTTCACCGCCGGCGAGACCATCACCCGCCAGGGCGCGGAAGCGCATTGGCTGTACATCTTGACCAAGGGTACCGCCGAGGTGGTCGTCACCGAAGGTGATGTCCGCCAAACAGTGAACACGCTAAAGGCCGGGGACTTCTTCGGCGAGATGTCCTTGATGACCGGCGCCAAGCGCTCCTCGACTGTCACCGCGCTGGAAGACACCCACTGCTACCGCCTCGACAAGGCGGGGTTCCAGGAGATCATCCAGCGCCGGCCCGAGATCGCCGCCCACGTTTCGAAGGTCATGGCCGAGCGCCTGGTCGGCCTGGAGGCCGCCCGCAGCCAGTTGGCGGAGGAGATCCGCAAAAAGAGGTTGCACGAGTTGGAGGGTGACATCTTCTCGCGCATCCTGAATTTCTTCGGGATCGACAGGGAAGCAGGATCGCAAGGCGTGTAGTCAGACGGCTGGATCAGCGGCGCCGAACCGTCGCCCGTTCCGGGCTCGTGCCCGCGCTGATCGTCCTTACCGCCGTGTCGATCACCGATGCCAGCTCAGCGGCAGATTCGGGATCGCGCCCTTCGGCGATGGCACGCCGCGCCGCCTGTGGTCTGAACCAGGTCGGCTCCCGATGCTCTTCTTCCGGCTCCTCGGTGCGGTGCACTTCCAGCAGGTATGCCTCGACGAACACCACGCCATCTTCCGACGACTTCCAATACTTGAAGGTGTGGAAGCACTGGGTCGCGATTGTCCCCATCGCCCCCGCCTCTTCCGAGGCCTCGCGCGACGCCGCCTCGCTGCGGGAGAGCGAGTCATCGATGTTCCCCTTGGGGAAAATCCAGCGCCCGCTGGACGTCCGCACCAGCAGGAATTCCATGTCTGCGCGTCCACGGCGATAGCAGACCGCCGCCACCTGCACCGTGATCGGCATGAGCGCGATAGGACTTGTCGGCCGCATGTTTCTCTGCAAGTTCACCCTCAAACCTCCCAATACCGCTGGTCGCGAAGGAAATGTTTCTCGTTCCACGTATTCATCGCGGTCCACAGGAACAGCCGGACCATCTTGAAGTGCCCCATCTTCTGGAAACGCCGGTTGGTGGTGTAGGCGCCGCCGCCGATCACGGCGAACCGTCCCACCGCCACCTTCTTGCTCAGCAGGTAGTCCTCGGCGAACAGGGCCTGCTCGTGGAACCCGCCCAGCTCCCAGAACCGCTTCCGGTCGAACAGCATGAACATGCCGGTGCTGAACGGGCTGCCGAACTGCGAGAACCACTGGAAGATGTTGTTACCGAGATACAGCGCCTGGTCGAGGGCGGTCCCGCCTTCGCACCAGATGTTGGTGGTCAGGCAGTGGAGCTGGCGGTCGCGCATCCGTTCCATGGCGCGCGCCATGAGCGTGGGATCGTGGAACTCCATGTCGGCGTCGATGAACAGCACGTAGGGCCCGTCCGCCAGCCGCGCCCCCGCATTGCGCCCCACCGACGGCAGGCCGCCGGGGATCACCTCCAGGTCCAGGCGGTCGCGGAAGGTCATGGCCAGCTGCGGGGTGCCATCGGTCGATCCCGCGTCAGCAACGAAGACTTGCGCTTTCCGGTTCTGCAAGTAGGTCTGCTTCGTCAGCGAAGTCAGCAACTTCGGCAGCAACCTCGCTTCGTTCTTGGCGGGGATCACGATCGTCAGTTCCGGCATAGCGTTGGATCTCCACTCCTTGTTCGCCGACGGTGATGTACGTCGGCTGCGCTCCCACCCAGGAACCTGCGTTGTAATAATGGATGCCATCCCGCTCCATCTCCATGGCGGCGTGGGTGTGGCCACAGAAGATGCGCTCCACGCCCCTGCGCCGGGCGTACTCCAGCGCCCCGCTCGAGACCTTGGGCGACATCCGCAGCCAGCGCGTGTTCAGCCGGTCCAGAAACCGGCTGAATCCTTTCTTGCCCGGGTCCAGCTTCTGCAATTGCAGGTACAAGAGCCCTCCGAACTGGCTGAGCGCGAGGTTGTGGACCGTGAACTGGTCGAACTGGTGGCCGTGGATGGCCAGGTGCCGTACGCCGGCATAAGTCCACGCATACTCCTGGTACACGCGCACCCCGACCAGGTGCGACATCAGCGTCGAGAGCCCTTGGTCATGGTTGCCTTCCACCCACACCACTTCGATGTTGCGCTTGGGATTCGACAGCTTCCGGATCTGCGACAGGAACCGCCAATGGTCCTTCTTCAGGCGGGAGAAGTTCAGGTCGGCGAAGATATCGCCCAGCAGGATCAGCCGGCGGAAGGAACAGGCCCTCAACAGGCGCTGCGCCTCGCGCGCGCGACTGACCTCCGAACCCAGGTGCAGGTCGCTGATGATCAAGGTATCGGCTGGCATCGCCTGCATGCACCAGATTATGTGCAATCGGGATTGCACCCCGGTAAATGCATTATTAATATTTGGTAACTATTGAGCCGCGGAACCATGTAACCCAACCGTTACTGGCGGGGAGCGAGACCGGCGGTTTTAACCGCCCCCGCAGCCGGGGATTGCGTAGACTGCGCATGGTCATGCAAACTGCCCTCGTCGTCTTTAATCCCATCGCCGGCATGCGCTGGCGTCGTCGCGACAGCGAACTGCACGCGCTGCTCGCCGCTTTGACCCGGGCGGGGGTGAAGACCCTGACCACCACCACCCGCGGCCCTCATCAACCGCCGGCCGAACTGTTCGATGGGTTGGATGAGTTTGATACCGTGCTCGCGGTCGGCGGCGATGGAACGGTGAACGAAGTCTTGCAGGCCATGATGGTCAATGGGCAAGATGCCGCCTTGGGCGTGGTCCCCTTCGGCTCGGGGAATCTCCTTGCCAAGGACCTTGGCTTCCACCGCAAGGTGGAAGACCTGGTCGAGGCCCTGACCGACTCCACCCCCCAGCCCTGCCCGGTGGGATGCATCGAGCAGCCCGGGACCGGCGCCAGACGCTACTGGCTGGCGGCCGCCGGCGTTGGCGCCGACGCCCGCGTCATCTGCGCCCTCAGCCCATCGGCCAAGGCCCGTTTTGGCATCGCCGCCTATTACGCCGAGTCCACCCGCCAGCTCCTGTTCTCGGCAGAGCCGTTCCCCTTGTTCGCGGTGGACTTCCAGGACCTCGCGGGCGGCAGGGCCCGCACCGAGGTCGTCGCCCAGGTGGTCGCCGAGAGGATCGGTTATTTCGGCGACTTCCTCGAAGCTCCCGATGCGCCCCCCTTGCCCCCCGACCAGTTCCGGGTCGTGCTCTTCAAGACGGCGCGCCGCTCGACTTTCTTGCATTACGGCCTTCGGCTGCTGGCGTCGCAGGCGCGCGGTCATGCCGCCTACACCAGTCTGAAGGACGTCGAGGTCGTAAGGACTCGTGAGGTCTTTTGCCATCGCGCCGATCCCGCGGGCGTGGCCACCCAGCTTGTCTTCGGCAGCCAGAAGAGTCTGGCGGAGGTCGATGGCGAACTGTTCGGCGAACTTCCAGTGCGGCTGTCCCTGGTGCCGCGCCAGGTCCGGATCCTCCGGCCGCCGCCGAAGTGAAAAGCCCGCAAATCCCCGGCGCACGCGAGTAACATTTCCACGGGAACGCGAGTGTTCATCCATGGCCGACGCGACTCTTACCGGCGCCGTGCTCTCTCTCACTCTCTTCGACGTCTGCGAAGAGATCGATCTGGAGCGACTGGGCGCGATTCTCAGCGCTCCCCGGGTAGAGACCGCGTTCAAGCACTCCGCGCCGGAATATGTCCGCTTCGAGAGACCTCCGGTCCTGGAGCATGTGGGCGATGTGCTGCTCACGACCGGCGATCGCGTACACGCCGACCTGAAGTACTACGATTACGGCGTGGTGAGCGTGACCCTGGAGCGCCCCTTCAGCGGGTCGTGGGAAGATCTGCTCAACCTGGCCAAGGATTGGATCTGGAGCCCCACGTTCGAGACTGACGCCACCGCTCTGGTCCGCGAGCGTCTGCGGCGGGCCGCTCCCGCCATGGTGAAGCCGTATCAGCGATTGCTCACCGAAGACTATTTCATCTTCCATGTTTCCGATATCGAAGGGCAGCCCACCGCGGAAGAGCTGGTGGACCAATGCGGCGAGATGATGGCGCGCATCGTCCGCGGCGAACCGCGTCCTCTCTCGAAGGCGGAGGTCGGCGAGATCCTGCAGTCCACCATTTCTTACTATCCCAACGACCTGGCCGTCATCGGCTGGAACGCGGCGTTCGTCTACGACGCGGCCGCCAACGGGACCATTCAGCTCCTCGAATACGCCAACTCCCAGCTCCTGGAATTCCGCCACTACGACGAGCTCCTGACCCAGGAACTGCAGCGCGTCTACCACTCGCTGGAACAGGGAACCGGGGTCATCCACCGCTGGAAGATGGCGCGCGAGGCATCGCGCCTGAACACCGTCCGCCTGGACGTGACGGAGATCGCGGAACGCGCCGACAACGCCATTAAGTTCCTCAGCGATATGTTCGCGGCACGCCTCTATCGCCTGGCCGCGGCCAAGGTCGGCGTCCCCGATTACAAGAGTCTGGTCAACAGCAAGCTGCGGACGGGGGAGGAACTGTACCGCTTCATGGTGGACGAGTTCCACCAAGGCCGGGCTTTCGTCCTGGAGCTGATCGTGGTCATCATCTTGGTTGTCGAGCTGGTCGCCCTCTTCCTTGGCAAGATGTGAGCGCCCCACTTTCCAGTTAGCCCCGACCCCGCTCACCCGGAAGTTTTCGAATCCTTTTCCCAGTTCGGGAAATCTGAGAACTGAACCCGATGAACGCGCAGCTTCTCCGGCTGCGTGTTTGTCGGGTTGCTCACTAGCGATAGAGGTTTCCATGGCAAGGCGGATGATCTTAATGCTGTCGGTTGCGGCCCTGGTCATTACCGGCCTCGGTTTTGTGAAGTTTCGTCAGGTGAAAGCGGCGGTTGCGGAACACGCTGCCTTCCAGCCTCCCCCAGAGGCAGTCACGACCATCGCTGCCCGCCAGGACGAATGGCCGGCCACCCTGAGCGCCATCGGGAGCGTGGTCGCGGTCCGTGGAGTCACGGTCAGTGCCGACCTGCCCGGCATCGTGGAGCGCATCTCGTTCGATTCTGGAAACGCGGTCAAGGAAGGCGCCGTCCTGGTGCAGCTCGACACCAAGCAGGAGCGCGCCCAATTGGCCGACGCCGAAGCCCAGCGTGATCTTGCCCGCGCCAACTATGCCCGCGCGCAGGAACTGGTGAAGGCAGGCGTCATTTCGCGGGTGGAGTACGATCGCGCTACCGCCGACCAGCGGCAGACCGACGCCAAAGTCGCCGAGATCCGCGCCATCATCGAGCGCAAGACCATCCGCGCCCCGTTTTCCGGCATCCTCGGCCTCCGCCAGGTGAACCTGGGCCAGTACCTTTCCGGGGGCAGCCCGGTGGTGCCGCTGCAGTCGCTCGATCCCATCTATGTGAACTTTTCCGTGCCCCAGCAGGCCGTGGGACAGCTCCGCGTGGGCCAGGTCCTGCGGGTCACCACCAATGACGACGCCAGGCTGGAATTCAGCGGCCGGGTCACCGCCGTGGACTCCGTGGTGGACGCCGCCACCCGCAATGTCCAGGTCCAGGCGACCCTGGCCAATCCCCAGGGCAAACTGCGTCCCGGCATGTTCGTGCAGACCACGCTCGCCCTGGGCGGCAGCGACACCGTCATCACCCTTCCCACCTCGTCCATCAGCTACGCCCCGTATGGCGACTCGGTCTTCGTCGTGACCGATCTGAAGGGCCCGAACGGGCAGAGCTACCGCGGCGTGCGCCAGACGTTCGTGAAGCTCGGAGCGCAGCGCGGTGACCGGGTTGCCGTTCTTTCCGGCGTGAACCAGGGGGAAGAGATCGTGACCTCGGGCACCTTCAAGCTGCGCAATGGCGCGGCCGTCCAGGCCAACAATAATGTCCAGCCCGGCAATAGCCTGTCCCCCAAGGTCGAGGAGCGCTGATGAAGTTGACCGATTTGTTCATCCGGCGCCCGGTCCTCGCCATTGTGGTCAACCTGGTCATCCTCATCGCCGGGTTGCAGTCCATCCGTTCGCTCAGCGTGCGCCAGTATCCACGCAGCGACATCGCCATCGTGCGCGTTTCCACCACCTACGTCGGCGCCAACGCCAATCTGGTGCGCGGCTTCATCACCACTCCGCTGGAGCGGGTCATCGCCAGCGCCGACGGCATCGACTACATCGAATCGTCGAGCGCGCAAGGCATCAGCACCATCACCGTCCACCTGAAGCTGAACTACGACACCAACGCCGCCCTCACCCAGATCCAGGCCAAGGTGGCGCAGGTGCGCAACGATCTTCCCCCCGAGGCCGAGGCCCCGGTCATCGAGCTGGAGACCGCCGACAACCAGTTCGCCGCCGTGTATCTCGGTTTCTCCTCTGACTCCCTGGACCAGAACCAGATCAGCGATTACCTGCTGCGCACCGTCCAGCCCAAGCTGAGCGCCATCAGCGGCGTGCAGCGCGCCGAGATCCTGGGCGACCGCACCTTCGCCATGCGCATCTGGCTGAAGCCGGAGAAGATGGCCGCCCTGGGCATTGCGCCCTCCCAGGTGCGGGACGCCCTGGCCAAGAACAATTACCTGGCCGCTCTGGGCAGCACCAAGGGCTCGATGGTATCGGTCAACCTGGTCGCCAACACCGACCTGCGGACCGCGGAGGAGTTCCGCCAGCTGGTGGTCAAGGAGGACAAGGGCGTCATCGTGCGCCTGGGTGAGATCTCCGACGTCGCCCTCGGCGCCGAGAACTACGATTCCGACGTCCGCTTCAACGGACAGGGCTCCATCTTCATGGGCGTGTGGGTCCTGCCCACCTCTAACTCGCTCGAAGTCATCGCCAAGGTGCGCGAGGCCATGAAAGAGGTCCAGGCCCAGCTCCCCGTGGGCATGAAGGCGGGCATCCCCTACGACTCCACCGAATACATCCAGAACGCCATCAACGAAGTCTTCCATACCCTGACCGAGACCCTGCTCATCGTCATCGTCGTCATCTTCCTGTTCCTGGGCTCGTTTCGCTCGGTGATCATTCCCGCGGTGGCCATCCCCATTTCTCTCATCGGCGCCGTCTTCCTGATGCTGGCGGCGGGCTTCACCATCAATCTGCTGACGCTCCTGGCCATCGTGCTTTCCGTCGGCCTGGTGGTGGACGACGCCATCGTCATGGTGGAGAACGTGGAGCGCCACCTGCAGCTGGGGGCGCGCCCCTTGGAAGCGGCCCTCGCCGCCGCCCGCGAGCTGGTCGGACCCATCATCGCCATGACCATCACTCTGGCCGCGGTGTACGCCCCCATCGGCCTGCAGGGCGGCCTGACCGGGTCGCTGTTCCGCGAGTTCGCCTTCACCCTCGCCGGCGCGGTCATCGTCTCCGGCGTGGTGGCGCTCACCCTGTCTCCCATGATGGGGTCGCGCTTGTTGCGCACCGGCGATGCCGAGCGCGGATTCGCCGGCTGGATCAACCGCCGCTTCGACTCCGTCCGCCGCAAGTACACCGACGTGCTTACCGGGACGCTTCAGTACCGCCCCGTGGTGCTGGTGCTGTGGGCCATCGTGGCTGCTCTCATGGTCCCGTTCTACATGCTTTCCCAGAAGGAGCTCGCGCCCAGGGAAGACCAGAGCGTGGTCTTCGGCGTGGTTCAGGCCGCGCCCAACTCCACGCTCGACCAG
>DATKKJ010000219.1 GCA_035543055.1 Terriglobales bacterium
TGTCCCAGTCGGTGGTTTCCATCAGCTCCTTGAAGCTCTTGGCGTAGCCTTCGCCGAGCAGGTAGCAGGGGCGCTGCCAGCCGAACACGTTGCGAGTCGGGTTGCCCCAGGGCGTGCAGGCATAGGTCTGGTTGCCGGCCAGGAAGTCCAGGAACAACGGAGACTGCGTGAACTTCCACTTCTTGCCGCGCTTGGCGCTTTCCTTGCCGCGGCGGAAGATGGCGCGGAACAGCTCCTTGGTCCGGGTGCGGTTGAGGAAGTGCTGCTGGTCCGGCGCGCGCTCATAGGCATAGCCGGGGGAAGTCATCACGCCCTCGATGTCCATATCCGCGACGGTGTCGAAGAACTTCGCCACGCGGTCCGGGTTGGCGCCGTCGAACAGCGTGCAGTTGATGCTCGTGCGGAAGCCCTTGGACTTGGAGAGCTGAATCGCCGCCACGGCGCGCTCGTACACGCCTTCCTGGTCCACGGCGCGGTCGTGCATCTCCTTGTCGCCGTCCAGGTGGATGTCCCAGCAGAAGTTTTTGTGCGGCTTGTACTGGTCGATCTTCTTTTCCAGCAGCAGCGCGTTGGTGCACAGGATCACGAACTTGCCCATCTTCAGATAGGCGTCCACGATCTGCGGCATCTCCTTGTGCAGCAGCGGCTCGCCGCCAGCGATGGCGATGATCGGCGCCGGGCATTCCTCGGCGGCCTTGATCGCGTCTTCAACCGAGATGCGCTGGTTCAGAATCTCGTTCGGGTAGTCGATCTTGCCGCAGCCCTGGCAGGCCAGGTTGCAGCGGAACAGCGGCTCCAGCATCAGCACCAGCGGGTAGCGCTTGTTGCCTGAAATATGCTGCTTCAGGATATAGGCCCCCACGCGGAGCGCCTGGTTTAGCGGTACACCCATACTTAAACCCCGTCCTTATTATAAGCTGGCCACTTCGGCCGGCAGTTTGAATTTAACGTCTTCCGGCGTGCCCGCCAGAAGCTCGACCTTCACGTTGCCGAATTGCTTCAGCCCCTCGATCACGCCCTGCACCAGCACTTCCGGCGCGGAAGCGCCGGCGGTCAGCCCCACGGTGGTCACGCTCTTGAACCATTCCGGCTTCAGGGCGGAGGCGTCGTCGATGAGATAGGCCGGGTGGCCCAGCTCCGCGCCAATCTCGCGCAAGCGGTTGGAATTGGAGGAGTTTTTGCTGCCCACGACGAGGATCATTTCCACCAGCTCGGCCAGCTGGTGCACCGCCTCCTGGCGATTCTGGGTGGCGTAGCAGATATCCTTCACATCCGGGCCGGTGATGTGGGGGAAGCGGAGCTTCAGCGCCGCGATGATGCCGCGCGTGTCGTCCACCGAGAGGGTGGTCTGCGTGATGTAGGCGAGCTTGTCCGGGTCCTGGACCACCAGTGTCTCGGCGTCCTCGACCGTCTGCACCAGATACACGGTGCCGTCGATCTGGCCGATGGTGCCTTCAACCTCGGCATGGCCGGCATGCCCGATCAGCACGAGCTCGCGGCCCTGGGAGGCGTAGCGGCGGCCTTCGGCATGTACCTTGGCAACCAGCGGGCAGGTGGCGTCGATCACCGGCAGCGTGCGGTCGGCCGCGGCCTGTACCACCTTGCGGGCCACGCCATGGGCGGAAAACACGGTCCAGGCGCCTTCCGGCACCTCGTCCAGCTCGTCCACGAACACGGCGCCGCGGGCCCGGAGGTCCTCCACGACATGCCGGTTATGCACAATTTCATGGCGGACATAGATCGGCGGGCCGAATTTGGTCAGGGCGCGCTCCACAATGTCGATCGCCCGCTCCACGCCGGCGCAGAAACCGCGCGGCTGCGCGAGAATCACTCGTATCGTCTTAGTGGTCTGGGAACCGTCCATATTGCCTGTCCTGTTGCCTGTTGGTCACGCCGCATCGCTTTATCACGCCTGCAATAGGTCATAGCTTCCATAATCCGCAAGCTTGGGGATATGAAGAAGTTTCTTACCCGCCGGTTTACGCGGGGTGGCATGGCTGGCTTTTCTATCCGGGGTCCCTTATGTGTCCGAAAGTTTCGGAGTAACAGACGGCCCGCCTGAAAAGGCAGTCTGAGGTTTTTAGGTTAGAGCGAAGGACGAAACCATAATGCGGAATCAACTGGCGCGGCTTACGGGGAGAATTCACTGATGCCGCCGCGGACACCGCTTCTCGACAGGGTTAAGATTCCCGCCGACCTGCGTAATTTCTCCGCCGACCAGCTGAAGCTGCTGGCGGACGAGTTGCGCGCAGAGACGATCGACACGGTTTCCACCACTGGTGGGCATCTGGGCTCCTCGCTCGGCGTGGTCGAGCTGACGGTCGCCATCCATGCGGTATTCGAGACCCCGCGCGACCGCCTGATCTGGGATGTCGGCCACCAGTGCTACCCCCACAAGATCCTCACCGGCCGGCGCGACCGCATCCGCACCCTGCGCCAGCCGGGCGGGCTTTCGGGCTTCACCCGCCGCTCGGAGAGCGAGTACGACCCGTTCGGCGCGGCCCATTCCTCCACCTCCATCTCCGCCGGGCTCGGCATGGCCGTGGCCCGCGACCTGAAGCAGGAGGCCGACCCGCGCAACGTCATCGCCGTGATCGGCGATGGCTCGATGAGCGCCGGCATGGCCTATGAGGCGATGAACAACGCGGGGGCGATGAAGTCCCGCCTGATCGTCATCCTCAACGACAACGACATGTCCATCGCCCCGCCCGTGGGGGCGATGAGCGCCTATCTGTCCAAGCTGATCTCCTCACGCAGCTTCATGAGCCTGCGGGATTTCGCCGCCAAGATGGCCAAGCGCTTCCCCCGCCAGCTGGAGCGTACGGCGCGCCGGGCCGAGGAATATGCCCGCGGCATCCTCACCGGCGGCACGCTGTTCGAGGAGCTTGGCTTTTATTATGTGGGCCCCATCGACGGCCACAACCTTGATCACCTGCTTCCCGTGCTGCGCAACCTGCGCGACTCGGAGGCGGCCGAGCCAGTGCTGCTGCACGTCGTCACCAAGAAGGGCAAGGGCTATGCCCCGGCCGAGGCGGCGGCGGACAAGTATCACGGCGTCTCCAAGTTCAACATCGTTACCGGCGAGCAGAAGAAGGCCCCGCCCGGCCCGCCGACCTACACCTCCGTGTTCGCCAAGGCGCTGATCGCCGAGGCGGAGGTGAACCCGAACATCGTCGCGGTTACCGCCGCCATGTCCCCCGGCACCGGGCTGGACAAGTTCGAGGCGAAATTCCCCAATCGCATGTTCGATGTCGGTATCGCCGAGCAGCATGCCGTGACCTTCGCCGCCGGCATGGCGACGGAGGGCCTGGCCCCGTTCTGCGCCATTTACTCCACCTTCCTGCAGCGCGGCTACGATCAGTTGGTGCATGACGTGGTGCTGCAGAACCTGCCGGTCCGCTTCGCCATGGATCGTGCCGGTCTGGTCGGCGCCGACGGCGCGACCCATGCCGGCGCGTACGACATGTGCTTCCTGGGCCCGATGCCGAACATGGTCTTCATGGCCCCGTCGGACGTGGCCGAACTGATGCACGCCGTGGCCACCGCCGCTGCCATCAACGACCGTCCCTCCGCC
>DATKKJ010000220.1 GCA_035543055.1 Terriglobales bacterium
GCAAAACACAAGTCACCCACGAAAGCGAGGCTGCTCCGGCAACCTCGCAGCCGGCCGAGGCGCCGGCCTTCTTCCGACTGGACTACCGCGGCGATTTCCTGACCAGCCCGGGGCTGACGGGGGACTGGGGCGGCGCCAGGACGCAGCTCGCCGAGAAGGGCATCTCGTTCAACGTCGAAACGCTCAACTACTTCCAGGGCAACGCCCACGGCGGCAAGTCCACGAACGACGCGTTTCGGTATGGAGGGTCGACCGACTACTTTCTCCAGCTCGACACCGGTCGCATGGGCCTGTGGCCGGGGGGGTATTTCAAGGTTCGCGGCGAGACGAGGTGGGGGCACGGAGTCACCGGGCAGGTCGGAGCGATCTCGCCACCCAACTTCGACAGCCTCCTCCCCGCGCCCGAACCCGACGGCGTGACGACGTTGACCGAGTACTACATGATGCAGTTTCTCAGCGAGAAGTTCGGCATCATCGCCGGTATGGTGGACTTGACGCGCCTGCCCGGCGGCAACGAATTCATGGGTGATCCCTACAGCCAGTTCATGAACACGGCCCTCTGGTACAACCCGGTTGCGTTCTCGACCGTCCCCTATGCGGCGATGACGGCGGGAGGCCTCTACACGGTGAACGACTGGCTCAGCGGCGCGACCCTGGTGATCGACGCAAACGGCTGGCCGACGTACAGCGGCTTCGAGACCGGTTTCCACGGCCCCCAAGGAGCAACCATCGTCCAAGCCCTGACCTTCAAGATCAAACCCTTCGACCGGGTGGGCCACCAGCGGATCAATTTCTCCCTCTCGACGCGAAAGAGGTATGAGTTGAACGACCTTGGGCGGCTGGCGCTGTCCGGGCGAACCTCGCCGGGCGACAATCGTCTGAACCTGGGCGGGATTGCTCCGAGTCGCAGCCAGGGCCTGTTGAGCAGCGCCCGCAGCGGCTTACGAAGGTACCTCTTCAGCAAGGCGATCGAGCCGGAGAAGGAATCCGGGAACTGGGCGTTCTGGTACGACTTCGATCAGTATCTCTACAACGATCCGCAGGATCCGAACCAGGGCTTCGGCCTCTTTGGAGGTTTCGGCTGGTCGCCGGGCGATTTCAATCAGGTCGCGACCTCCTACAACCTCGGCGTCGGCGGCAAGGGCATGATCCCCACGCGAGCCCATGACCGCTACGGCGTCGGCTACTACTACTTGAACTTTTCCAATGACCTGCCCGCCATCCTGGGCGTGAATGCCGAGCAGGGAGTCGAGGTTTTCTACAACATCGAAGTGACCCCGTGGCTGCACGTCTCTCCGGATCTGCAGGTGATCATCGATCCGGGCGGTGACACGGGACATGGAGAGCGGGAGCCCGCGCTTGTGTACGGGCTGCGGGCGCAGGTGAGTCTCTGACGACGGCGTGTGCTGCCGGCATTGCTGAACGTGGAACAAAGGCTCGCGACGGAACAGGCGAGCCAACAGGAAGCAGAAAGTGGCGAGTGGCGATTGGGGCCACTCCTTGTTGTCGTTACACGAACCCGGGAGGTTCACTCATGCATCTCACGCGATCGACGGTTGTGCGAGGTCTGTTGGTGTCGGCATTCGCTGTTGCGATGGCCATCGGCTGCGAGTCGCAGCAGAGAACTGGACCGAGGGAAAGCGGCACGCAGGTCACCGGCGTGCCGGGCTCACCCAGCGCCACGACCACCATTGATGGGAAGCAACTCCCGCCGCCCGACCCGAAATTCGGCGGGGTGATCAAGGAAACAGCCATGGAATCGAAGCCGTGGTGGGCGCCGCGGGTCGTGCCGCCCAAGGGCGCGCCCAACATCCTGCTCATCATGACCGACGACTCGGGCTACGGCGTGCCGAGCACATTCGGCGGTGTGATTCCGACGCCGGCGCTGGACCGCGTCGCCAAGGTGGGTCTGCGCTACACGCAGTTCCATTCTACGGCGCTCTGCTCACCGACGCGTGCGGCGCTGATCACGGGGCGCAACCATCACTCCGTCGGCTACGGCGTGATCGCGGAGCAGGCCACCGGCTACCCCG
>DATKKJ010000221.1 GCA_035543055.1 Terriglobales bacterium
GAAGGGCTGGCTGAGGGCAAGGTCCAGCAGGCCTGGATCGCCGAGCAAGTGCCGCAGTGCGGGTACTGCCAGTCAGGGCAGATCATGACCGCAGCGGCGCTCCTGGCCAAGTCGCCAAGGCCGACCGACGCCCAAATCGACGACGCCATGTCGCCCATCCTGTGTCGCTGCGGGACCTATCAGCGGATCCGGGCGGCGATCCACCGCGCCGCCGCGGGAGGTGCCCGATGAAAACCTCTCGTCGCGAATTCATCAAGGTCAGCGGCGCCGCCGGCGCCGGCCTGGTGCTTGCGTTTCATCTGCCCTCCAGCCTGCAGGCCCAATCCGCCGCCAAGTCTTTCGCTCCGAATGCCTGGTTGCGGATCGATCCTTCGGGAAAGGTGACGATCACCTGCCACAAATCGGAGATGGGCCAGGGCGTGCGCACTTCGCTGCCCATGATGGTTGCCGAGGAACTGGATGTCGACTTCTCGAAGGTGGTCGTCGAGCAGGCGATGGCCGATCCGAAATATGGTCAGCAGTTGACCGGTGGCAGCACCAGCGTCCGTACCACGATGGAGAAGCTGCGCACCGCCGGGGCTACCGCACGTGCCATGTTGGTGGCGGCAGCAGCCAAGGAATGGGGCGTTCAGCCATCCGCGTGCCACACCGAGCCCGGTTTTGTAGTCGGGCCCGCGGGCAAACGCGCCGGCTACGGGGCGCTGGCCGAGGCAGCCGCCAAGCTGCCCGTTCCCAAGGACGTGAAACTCAAAGACCCCAAGGAGTTCAAGGTCATGGGGCGGCCACTGCCCCGGACCGATGTCGCCGACAAGGTGAACGGCAAGGCCGTGTTCGGCATCGACGTACGCATGCCCGGCCTGCTGGTGGCCACCATCGCCCGCTGCCCCGTCTTTGGCGGCAAGCTGGCGAAATTCGATGCCACCAGGGCGAAGGCCGTTTCCGGTGTCAAGCATGTGGTCCAGGTGCCGAGCGGCGTCGCGGTGGTTGGCGATTCGTTCTGGTCGGCACAAAAGGGCCGCGAGGCTTTGCAGGTCACCTGGGATGAAGGTCCCCACGCTGCCTTAAGCAGCGCCGGCATCCGCGACCGCTTCGTGGAGCTTGCCAAGGGGCCTGCACAGCTGGGTCAGAAAGAGGGCGACGCCACCTCCGCCTTGGCTCAAGCCACTCACAAGCTGGAGGCGAGTTACGAGGTCCCGTTCCTGGCGCATGCCACCATGGAACCGATGAACTGCACGGCCAGCGTCAAGCCAGGCAACATCGAGGTCTGGGCGCCGACCCAGTTTCCGGAGATGCTGCGCGAGACTGGATCGGGCCTGCTCGGCGTCAAGCCGGAGCAGATCAAGGTGCACATCACCTACCTGGGAGGCGGATTCGGGCGCCGCGCCGAGGCGGACTACGCCCTCGATGCGCTCGCGGTGTCGAAAGAGATCGGCGCTCCGGTGAAGGTGGTCTGGTCCCGCGAAGATGACATGCAGCACGATTGGTATCGTCCCGCGAGCCTGCATCTTCTGGCCGGAGGTGTGGATGCTAACGGCAAGCTGGTGGCCTGGAAGCACCGCGTGGTGGCGCCTTCCATCGGCGGCCAGCGCGGCTGGGTCAAGGAAGGAGCGCTCGACGAAGACGCCCTGGAGTGCGCGGTAAAGACTCCCTACGCCATCCCCAACGTCCTGGTGGAATATGTGATGGCGAACACCGGAGTGCCCGCCGGCTGGTGGCGCTCGGTCTATTCGTCGCAGAATGTGCTGGCCACCGAATGCTTCATGGACGAGCTGGCGGCGGCAGCCAAGCGCGATCCCCTGGAGTTCCGCCTGGCCTCGGCCAATGTGCGCACCGCCGGAGTCTTGAAGCTGGCCGCCGAGAAAGCTGGATGGGGCAAGCCCCGGGCTGGGCGCTGGCAAGGCATCGCGGCGGCATTCTCTTTCGGCAGCTACGTCGCGCACGTGGCCGAGGTTTCGATGGACGGCAACCTGCCCCGGGTCCACCGGGTGGTTTCAGCGGTGGACTGCGGCCTGTACGTCAATCCCGCCATCATCGAGGCGCAGGTCATGAGCGCGGTAGTGTACGGACTCTCCGGGATGCGTTCGGCCATCACTGTGCAGAACGGCCGCGTGCAGCAGAGCAACTATCACGATTTCGAGATCCCCCGCATGAATGAGGTGCCGGCGGTCGAGGTGCACCTGGTGAAGAGCAGCGAGAAACCAGGCGGGATTGGCGAGCCCGGGCTTCCGCCCCTGGCCCCGGCGGTGCTGAATGCGATGGCGGCAGCGACCGGAAGGCGGTCCAGGAAGTTGCCGCTCACCGCATGAACGGATAGAAACCGGTACTGCATTACAATGTGACGATGCTCTCCGCTACCGACACCCGGCAACTGGCCCAGGAACTCGACCAGGTGGCCGAGGGCGTCAGCTCGGTCGAGCAGCTGATGAGCATCGTGGTGGCGCGGCTGCGGGAGCGGCTCCCGCGCTACGACTGGGTCGGCTTCTACATGATCGAAAAGGGCCGAGGTGGACAGCCCGACATGCTGGTGCTCGGGCCCTACATCGGCGCCGCCACGGCCCACAAGCGGATCCCGCTCGACCAGGGCATCTGCGGCGCGGCCGCCAGCAGCGGCGAGACGGTAGTGGTGGATGACGTCAGCAAGGATCCACGCTACCTCGCTTGCTCGATCCAAACCAAGTCCGAGATCGTGGCCCCGGTGTACGTCAAGGGGAAGGTCGTCGGCGAGCTCGACATCGACAGCCACACGCCCGCCGCCTTCAGCGCCGATGACCGCCGCCTGGTGGAGCACTGCGCGGAACTGGTGGGTCGCTACCTGGAAAAGACGACCGCATGAGACAGGTCGTCGCCGCGCTGTTCCTGCAGGACAACAAGATCCTCATCTGCCAGCGCACCCGGCATCAGTCCATGCCCCTGAAGTGGGAATTCCCCGGAGGCAAGATCGAGCCGGGCGAGCAGCCCCACGAAGCCCTGGTCCGCGAGCTCGAGGAAGAACTCGGAGTGGTGCCCGTGGTCGGGCCCGAGGTCGCCCGCATCAAGCATACCTACCGCAACGGGGCGGCGGTGAATTTGCGCTTCTACCTGATCGAGAGGTACGAGGGCGAGATCGACAACCGCATCTTCCGGGACGTGCGCTGGGTCGAGCGCCCCGAGCTTCCCACCTACGACTTTCTCGAAGCCGACCTGGAACTGGTTCGCGACCTGGCCACCGGCAAGATCGTTTGAGAGTCATTGCCCCCGCAGGGTGTAGAACCACGCGATCGTCAGCCCGATCATCACAACCGCAGTGGTCCAAGCGATCACATTGAACGCCCGGGAGTTGGTGTGCTTGCCCATCAGCTCGGGCTTGTTGATCAGCAATATCATGAAGATCAGCACGAACGGCAGCACCATGCCGTTCACCACCTGCGACAGGACGCTGAGCTTGACCAGCGGGACCTTGGGGCTGAGGATGACCGCCGCTCCGGCGATCAGCAGGATGGTGTACAGCCAGTAGAAGAACGGCGCCTCTCCGAACTTCTTATCCACGCCCGATTCAAAGCCCAGCCCTTCGCACACTGTGTACGCCGTCGAGAGCGGCAGGATCGAGGCCGCGAACAGGGAGGCATTGAACAGCCCGCCGGCGAACAGGATGTAGGCGTAGTCGCCTGCCAGGGGGCGCAACGCCTGGGCGGCATCGGCCGCGCTCTGGATATTGTGGAGCCCATGGACGTACAGGGTCGCGGCACAGACCACGATGATGAACCACGCGACGATCGGAGCGAAGATCGAGCCCACCAATACGTCCAACCGCGAAGCCGGGTACTCGCGCAGACTCACGCCCTTTTCCACGATCGACGCCTGCAGGTAGAACTGCATCCAGGGAGCGATGGTCGCTCCCACGATGCCGACCACAAGGTAGATGTACTCGGAGCTGTTGAAGACCTTCGGAGCGGGCGGCCGGACTGTCCCTACCAGCGCTTCCGTCCAGCTCGGACCCGAGATCACGCCCGCGATGATGTAAGCGATGTAGAAGAACGAGGCGAAGAGGAAGATCTTCTCGACGCTTTTGTAGTTACCTTTGACCACCAGCAGCCAGACCAGCGCCGCTGCGATCGGCACGCTGACATATCGCGGGACGTGAAACAACTCCATGCTGGTGGCGA
>DATKKJ010000222.1 GCA_035543055.1 Terriglobales bacterium
GAAACGCAGGATGCGCTCGGCGAGCGTGGACGAGCTGCCGACCGCGGGTTCGAGGCGGGGAGCTGCCAGGCGGGGGTCAGCCAGTTTGCGCGCCTCCCAGATGCCTTTGCGGAGATGGTCGAGCCGTTGCTGCAGCTCCAGCAGGACGCGGTCCGCCGATTCGATGGCCTCGCACTGAGCGGAGAAACGCTGCTCCGCAGTCTGGAGTTCGCTGGCCAGATTCCGCATCCGCTTCTCTAATTCCTGCATGTTCCCTTTCCGGAACGGGGGATAGTCTTTCTTGCAACTTACCTTCTTAAGATGTGGAAAGGACAGAAAAGCAGCACAAGCGGAGGTTACGGAAGCGCGTGTCCGGTCGGCCGCATCGGATACGACGAGGAAGAGCGGGTTGGTCCCGCTCTTCCTCCTGCTTGCGGGCCTCTCAGTTCGCGGTGACAAGAGAGGTTCAGGACCGCTGAAGCTCTTTGAGCAAGTCCTCGAGCCGGTCGTAGCTGATGCCGGCGCCCCGGGCCACTCCACTCTTGATCACCATGTCACGCACTTGCAGCGACGGATAGAGAGCGGTGGCGGTGAGGCGGGTCTTGCCGTTCTCCTCGGTGAAGAGTGAGGTCACAACCGACTCGGCGTCGGGGAACGGATCGTAGATCTCAGTGAAGACCAGCCGTTCCGGCGGGAGGACCTCGCGATAAACACCGTGGAAGGCGTACTCGCCATGGGGACCGCGGCCGACGAACCGCCAGGCGCCGCCCGGTCGAAGATCGATCTCGCAGACGGTGACCGAGTGCCGTTCGTCCAGGATCCCCCACCAGCACCGGACGTGTTCGGGCCTGGTCATCGCTTCGAACACCAGGCGACGGGGCGCGTCGAACAGGCGGGTGAAGCGGATCTCGCGATCCGACGGGGTGGTTACTTGAAAAGTGTCGCTATTTGCCACGCTGCTTATGGCCATGGTGCTTCTCCTTCTTCTTCATTTCTTTCGTCTGCAGTTCTTGCAAGTACCTTTCCAACCGGTCGAGACGCTGTTCCCAGACGTGCCGGTAGCGCTCCGCCCAGTCGGCCACTTCCTTGAGCGGGCCGCCGGCGATCCGGCAGGGCCGCCACTGGGCCTGCCGCCCGCGGGCGATCAGCCCGGCCCGCTCCAGCACGCGCAGGTGCTTGGAGACCGCCGGCATCGACATGTCGAAGGGCTCGGCCAGCTCGGTGACCGAGCATTCTCCCGAGGCCAGGCGCGCCAGGATGGCGCGGCGGGTGGGGTCGGCGAGGGCGGCGAAGGTGGCGCTGAGATGATCGGTCGGCATCGCGTATTGAACCACTAGGTTAATTAACCAATAGGTTTAATACAACAGGCGAAAGCGGATGTCAAGAGCTAAACCGGGATTATTTCCTGGGGGCCTGGTTCATTCCTCGGCGAGCAGGCGGCCCAGGGTGGGCCTGTGCTTCTCCTTCTTCTCCTTGAGGGCGGGGACGCGGCGGGTAGGCGGAGGCGGTCCGATCTGCTCGCGGGCGGCGGAGCGGACGGCCTTGGCGGCGGAAAAGATCCTCTTCTTGCGCTTACGGGGCACTGCACCTAGTGTGAGGCAGTCGCGGGGCTTGTGCAATAATCAGTCTGAGGCCTCATGGCACTGGAAGAGCGCGACTTCTACGACGAGAAAGAAGAGAAGAAACCGGCCACGTTGAACTGCCCGCACTGCAAGCAATCGGCGGAATACGAACTGCTGTGGCTGGTGCGCACCAAGAAGCGCCAGTTGCCGCCGCGGGCCGATGAGCGCGACCGCGCCAAGTTCGCCAAGGCGCGCTCCTACATGGTCCGCAAGGACGACCTGGTGATGTGCAAGAACATGAAATGCCGCAAGCGGATCGAGGTCAGCGGGGTGCAGTCGGTCGCATTTCTCGACTAGGATCCTTCGCCTGAACTGATCCCATCCCTACTGCTGGACCACCGCCACGGCCTCGACCTCGATGAGCTACTCCAGGGTGTGCAAGGCCTTGCATTCCGAATTTTCCTGCCACCGGGCAAAAAGTACCGTCCAGGCGGCGTAGCGATCCGAACCGTAGCTGAGTAAGCGTCTACTTACCAGGGACTTACGCACGGGGGCTGCGGTTGGCACGCGTGGTGCTCGTACTGAGGGCAACTGCTCGGGATGTGGGCAGAGGCCGGAGCGGGACACCGAGTCCGGCCGGTCTGGAGGAGAAAACCATGAGATTCGTGAAGCTATCGATGGTGGTGGCGGTGAGCCTGGCGCTGGTCTCGCTGCCGGCGTCGGCGCAGTTGGTCCGCTTGGGCGGCGCGAGCAGCGCCCAGGGATCGGCGCAGGCCGGAAGCGGGAGCGGCGGACTGGGCGTGGGCCAGACCGTCGGCAGCACGGTCAACACCACGGCGGGGGCGGCGACCCAGACAGGCGGGGGCGCCACCCGGACGGTGGGCGACGTGAGCGGCAGGGTGGATTCCACGGTCGGCCAGACGAGCGCCGATGTGGGGGCGCAGGCTGGCGCGGCCGCCAACGCCAGCGCCGGACGGGCGAACGCCCCGGCGTCGCAGCAAACCAACGCCAAGGCCGACAAGAAAGCGGCCAAGGAGCGCAAGAAAGCGGAGAAGCAGGCGGCCAAGGAACAGAAGCGCGCAGCCAGAGCGTCGCTCGACTCGCAGAGATCGGTGGGCGCGGCGGCGGGGCCGGGTAAGGCCTCCGCGAGCGGCAGCAACTCGACCCAGGCGGGGGCCAGCGCTGCCGGCAAGTCGGTGGACGTGAAGTCCGACGCGAATACCAGCGTGTCGGCGGAACACGACAAAGACAAGTAAGAGGTTGGGTCCCCTGGGGACGGCGCCGCGAACCTGCGGCGCCGTTTTCTATTGCGGAAATCGCCCCACTGACGTGGGGCTTTCGTTCAGATGCAGGCTATAGGTCCTCACGCTCATCCCTACGGGATTTCGCTCAGGATGACAATCCTGCTCAGCGGAGCATCAGGTTGGCGGCGAGGGCGGTGAGCAGGCCGACGACAATTCCCAAGATGGAAGTGAAGAGATGGGCGATGTGCGCCTGCGGCCACGTCTGCGAGTTTTCCATGCGCGTCATTTATACTTCCTGGTTCGCCGGATGCGTCTCGTTTGTCATCCATTTAGACGAGCGAACTGGAAATCTGTGAGCTTCGACGAAAACCTCAACACAAAGGGCACAAAGGACGCGGCCGAGGGCACCATCACCCCACCACGCCAAAACCGGGCGTGCCGGGGACCCCGGGGCCGCGCCACGTGAATCATTCAAGCAGGTCCCTCACGGCTGAAGCCGTTCGGGATGACAATCGTTTATAAGAGGCAGTCATGAAGATCCTGGTGTGCATGAAGCAGGTGCCGCAGAAAGATGCGCCGCTCAAGGTCAACGAGAGCGGGAAATGGATCCGCGAAGACCTGTCGTACGAGGTGAACGAGCCGGACGCCTACGCGCTGGAAGAGGCGCTGCGGCAGAAGGAGAAGAACGGGGGCGAGGTGGTGGCCATCACCGCCGGCCCGGGGCGGGCGCAGCAGGTGCTGCGGGAGGCGCTGGCCAAGGGCGCCGACCGGGCCATCCACCTGGAAGGCGACGAGTTCACCGGCCTGGACGCCATGAACACCGCCAAGGCGTTCGCGGCCGCGGTCAAGGACGAGCAGTTCGACCTGATCTTCACCGGGCTGCAATCGGACGACTACGGCTTCGCGCAGACGGGCGTGATCCTGTCGGAGCTGCTGGGCTGGCCGCACGCCACCATCATCATGCAGATCGAGAAGAAGGGCGCGGGCATCCGGGTGAAGCGCGAGCTGGAGGCCGGGTTCTTCCAGTTCGTGGAGATGCCGCTGCCGGCGGTGCTGACCATCCAGTCGGGCATCAACAAGCTGAGGTACGCGACGCTGATCGGCATCAAGCAGGCGAAGAACAAGCCTCTGCGCAAGGTGACGTTTGCGGAGGCACAGCCGGCGCTGGGGCCGAACCAGCAGAAGATCGAGAAGCTGTACGTGCCGCAGAAGACCAAGAAAACCGAAATGCTGGCCGGGGCGCCGGCGGAAGTGGCGAAGAAGCTGGTGGAAAAACTGAGGAACGAGGTGCGGGTACTGTGAGCGAGCCAAAGCACAACGCGGAGACCCACCCCAGGGACCGGGAGTGGCAGCGGGGCACCGAGTTGCTGTTGACCGGGATCGTCATCGGGGTCTTCGGGCTGTTATTCGGGGTGGTGTTCATCCCCGAGGACCTGCGGGCAGGGAGCGATTTCTGGATCATCATCGCGACCCTGGAGACGCTGCTGGCGGCGGGGCTGATCGTCGCCGGGTTCGCGATGAAACATCGCGCCAGCCTGGAGCGGGCGCTTGAGCAGCAGGAGCAGTAGCGAGCACCAGGTACCAAGCAACAAGTGTGAACTCATAAAGGATTGTTATGGCTGACAGCATTCTTGTGGTCGTGGAGCAGAGGGAAGGAAAGCTGAACCGGGTTTCGCTGGAGACGGTGCGGGCAGCACAGATGATCGCCGCCGAGACCAAGTGGGAGATCGAGGCGGCGGTAGTGGGCAGCGGAATCGCGGGCATCGCCGGGGAGATCGCGGCCACGGCGGTGAAGAAGGTCTACGCCATCGAGAACGCGGCGCTCGCAGCCTACACGCCCGACGGATTCGTGCAGGCACTGCGCGGCTTCCTCGATGCGAAGAAGCCGAAGCTGGTGCTGATGCCGCACACCTACCAGGTGCGCGACTTCGTGCCGCAACTGGCGACCTCGATGGGGCGGACGATGGTGAGCGATTGCATCGGCTTCCGCAGCGAAGGCGGCAAGCTGGTGTTCACCCGGCAGATGTTCCAGGGCAAGTTCGCCGCCGACATCGCGCTGGAGAGCGAGGCACCCTGGTTCGTCACCTTCCAGGCGGGCGCCTTCCGCGCCGACCAGGTGCAGCCGGGCAGTGCGGGGGCCCCGGTCGAGACCGTGCAGGCCGGCGTGGACGCCGCCCAGATCCGCACCAAGCCGGAAGCGCCGTTCAAGGAGGCCAAGGCGGCGGTGGACCTGACGCAGGCGGAGATCATCGTGGCCGTGGGGCGAGGGATCAAGGAACAGAAGAACATCGAGATCGCCAAGCAGCTGGCGGACGCCCTGGGCGGAGAACTGGCGGCGTCGCGTCCCATTTGCGACAACGGCTGGCTGCCGATGGAGCGGCAGATCGGGTCGTCGGGGCAGACGGTGGCGCCCAAGCTGTATCTGGCGCTGGGCATCAGCGGGGCGATCCAGCACATCGTTGGAATGAAGGGATCGAAGACCATCATCGCAGTGAACAAAGATGGCGAAGCGCCGATCTTCGAGATTGCGGATTTTGGCGTGGTCGGGAACCTGTTTGACGTCGTGCCGCCGCTGGTTGAGGAAATTAAGAAAGCTAAAGCAGGGGCTTAACCCCGTGGGCGACCGCATCAAGAATACGGGCGCATTCCTGGGAGGTATCTCTCTGGTGTTCGGCGGCGCCCTGCTATGTCTACTTATTGCCTACGCGCTCGACATACGTAACGACCGCCGCAAGGTCGTTGTAATACGTACGGACACCCCTCTATTCGCATCCGCAGATTGTTTTCCACAGATTTCCCGAGCCAGCGCGACGATCCATCCCGGCGACCAGGTTTCGGTGCGGGACGTGTCCAACGAAAAGGAATGCCAGATTGTGCATGTCCGTCTGAAGTCGGGGCAGGAAGGCTACTTGGCAAGTGGAGTCGGTGACTGGGAGCTGCGCAATCGATGATCGTCTTTCGTAAGCCGTTGGAAGGCGTCGAACGGCCTCAGATGGAGGCTGATGTCGTCATTGTGGGTGGCGGCCCCGCGGGAATGGCGTGCGCCCTTCGGCTCTCCCAACTGATCGATTCACACAACGAAAAGCACCCCGACGCGCAGCTCACCAAAGAGAACATCTACGTGCTGGAGAAGGCGCGCGAGGTGGGGCAGCACTGCCTGTCGGGGGCGCTGCTGGACCCGCGCTCCATGCGCGAGCTGCTGCCGGGGTTCGAGAAAGAAGCGCCGCTCGACGCCGAGGTCACGAAAGAAGCCGTGTATTTCATGACCCGGACCGGCAAGTTCAAGCTGCCCATCACGCCGCCGCCGCTGCGCGATCACGGGAACTACGTCGTCTCGCTCAACAAGTTCGTGAAGTGGCTGGGCTCGAAGGTGGAGGAGACGGGCATCACCGTCTTCAGCGGCTTCGCCGGTTCGGAATTGCTGATCGAGAACGAGCGCGTGATCGGCGTCCGCACCGACGACAAGGGGGTGGACAAGACCAACCAGCCGAAAGGCAACTTCGAGCCGGGATACGACCTAAGAGCG
>DATKKJ010000223.1 GCA_035543055.1 Terriglobales bacterium
CAAGGGCCGAATGCGCTCCAGGGTGGCCTCCGCGCCGCCCACCATGAAGATGAGCTGGCCGGCTTCGGCGCCGATCTTGGAGCCGGTGATAGGCGCGTCCACGTAATCAGCGCCCCGTTCCCTCACCCGCTGGGCGAACTCCAGCGTCTTGGCGGGAGAGATGGTGCTGGAATCGACCACGACCATGCCTTCGCGCAGCGCGGCCTCGACGCCGTTCTCTCCGAACAGCAGCTGCTCGACCGCGGCGGTGTCGGAGACGCACATCCAGACGACCTCAGCGCCTTCGGCGGCCTCGCGAGGACTGGCAGCGGTGCGGGCGCCCTCGACCTCCTTGGGCGTGCGGTTCCAAACCGTGACTTCGTGACCTTTCTTGGCCAGATTCGCGGCCATCGGCCGCCCCATGATACCCAGACCTAAGAACGCAACCTTCATGATGCCTCCAAGCCAAGCGATTAGAATGGAACGCGGGGCGTGGGGTCAATCGAATCCGAATCTTTCCCACAGCGAAATCGTCTAATCTACAGAAACAGATGTTGAATCCCGGTTTACGCAAACGAGCCCGCCAGTTCAGCCGCCTGGTCCGGCACTCCGCCCTGACCCGCTGCACGGGCGACGTCCACAAACCCATCCTGAGCAAGAACGGCGACCTGGGAGTGACCTTCATCGGGCACTCGTCGTTTTTCCTGCAGGTGGGCGGCCGCAACCTGGTCGTGGACCCCAATTTTGCCAAGTGGCTGTTCGTGCTGAAGCGGCTGCGGCGGCCCGGCGTCCGCATCCAGGACCTGCCGGCGATCGACCTGGTCTTGGTGACGCACGCGCATTTCGACCATCTGCACCGGCCGTCGCTGCGGGCCATCGCGCAAGCCACCCGCCGGCTCAGCGGGCGGGCGCCGGTCCTCGTGATCCCGCGCAACGTGTCCGACCTGGTGCGCGACCTCGGCTTCCGCAGGATCGTCGAGCTCGACTGGTGGCAGGAGTACCGGCAGGACGGGATCAGCGTGACCCACACGCCTTCGCGGCATTGGGGCGCACGCGTGATCAAGGACATGCACCGCGGCTACGGCGGGTACGTCATCCGCTCGCACAAGCATTCCATCTACCACGCCGGGGACACCGCCTACTTCGATGGCTTCCATGAGATCGGGCGGCGACTCACGCCGGAGCTGGCGCTGCTGCCCATCGGCGCCTACGAGCCGGCGTCGTTCCGCAACGTGCACGCCAGTCCCGCCGACGCGGTGCAGGCCTTCCTCGACTTGGGCGCCCGCTGGATGGTGCCGATGCACTTCGGCAGCTTCCGCCTGTCCCATGAGCCGGTAGAAGAGCCGCCTCGTTTCCTGGCGCGCGAAGCCACGAGGCGAGGGGTCAGGGAGCGGGTCTTCGTCCTAAGAGAAGGGCTAACCAAGTTTTTCTGATGGCAGATTGAGTAATTGGGTGATCGGGCAATTGCAAGCCACCCAGTACTCCAAGCAATCACGCAATCACGCAATTACTCAATTACCCGATCACTCAATTACTCAATTCTTCAGTAGGCCAGCAGGAGCCGCAGATCGCGGACATTGTTGCCGGTGGGGCCGGTGACCACCAAGTCTCCGAGCTTCTCGAAGGCCGTGTAAGCGTCGAACTCCTTGAGAGCCTTGCTGAGGTCGATGCCGGCCGCCCGGGCGCGCTGCACGGTGCTTCCGTCGGCGACGGCGCCGGCCGCCGGACTGTTGCCATCGATGCCGTCGGTCCCCGCCGACAGCACGCAGATGTTCTCTCCGGCGATCTTCTCCGCGCAGTAGAGGGTGAACTGCTGGTTGCGCCCGCCCACGCCGCTGTGCCCGCTGACCTTCACCGTCACCTCCCCACCGGAGATCAAGCAAACCTTCGCCCGGCCCTTTCGCAGATCGTGCAGCCGCTTGAGCAGGTAGTCGGCGGCCTTGGCGTAATCCCAATCGTCGCAGCGGTTGTCCACCTCGACCGCGAATCCGCCAGCGGCAGCCATGGCAGCGGCCGCTTTCTGCGGGGTCGCGCTGGAGAGGATCGGCCACCAGCGCGAACGATGGAACAGGGGGTCGCCGGGCTTCGGTGTCTCCTCCAGCGCGCGAGTGGCAAAGAGCTCCCGCACCGAGGCGGGGAGTCTTTTCAGCAGGTCGTACTTATGCGCAATGGCGTAGCAATCCTCGACCGTCGTCGAATCGCCCATGGTCGGCCCGGAGGCCAGGGCATCGAGTGCTGCCGGGGGCACGTCGGAGACCAGGATCGAGACCTGCTGCGCTTCCCGCGCGGCCAAGGCCAGTCGCCCGCCCTTCACCGCCGAGAGGTGCTTGCGGACGGCGTTGATCTCGGCGATGGGGGCGCCGCACAGCACCAGCTCGCGATAGGTGGCGACCAGGTCGTCGAGCGTTATCTCGTTGTCAATGGGTTTCTCGATCACCGACGAGCCGCCACCGCTGATCAGATAGAGCACCAGCCAGCGCGCGCTGGCGCCGTGCAGGCTGCGCAGGATGGCACCAGCCGCGCGCAGTGACTCGGTGTTGGGAAGCGGGTGACCGCCGTAAAAGTAGCGGAAGCCGGCGACCTGCGCTCCCGGCGCCTCCGGGCAGGCGACGATCCCGCCCATGCCGCTGCCGATCTGCGCGCTCAGCGCTTCTACCATGGTGTGCGCGGCCTTGCCGAAGGCCACCACGAAGACGCGGTTGTAGGAGCCCAGGTCGTAGAGGTCTTCGCACACGCGCAGCACGCCCCGGCTGTAGTGGACGTGCTGCTCGAATGCCTTGCCGATGCTGCTCTGCTCGAGCGCGTCCACGAAGATCCGGCGCGCGGTGTCGCGCATGTGAGGCGACGGCTCCGAGGCTTCCACGGCTCTGGCTTCGCGTCCCATGTGGGTCTGAGATTATAGTTGCCGCCCGCGGCTCGCGATCGCCGCGGCCCTATCCGGCTGACGGCGGGAGCGCCAACGTCTGCTTCACCCAATCCTCGATGGTGTGACGCACTTCGGCGAGCTTCTTCTCGAAGAAATGTCCGGCCCCGTCAATGAAGACCAGCCTCTTGGGAGGCGCGGCGCGCATGACCACTCCTTCGAGGATCTCCTTCGGGCCGTAAGGATCACGATCCCCGCTGAGAAACAGCTTCGGTTTGGGGCACGCCTGGAGGAAGTTGTACTGGTAGGCGCGACCTTCCACCTCCACCGGGGTGCCCAGCGAGATCATCGCCCGGACGCGCCCGTCGGGACAGGTGGCGCGAAGCCCCACCGATGCGCCGAAGGAGAAGCCAGCGAAGACCAGGGGCAGATGGAATTCGCGGTCGAGCCAATCGACGGCGGCGCGCACCTCTTCGCGCTCGCCGCGTCCTTCATCGTGCTTGCCCTCGCTGCGCCCGGCGCCGCGGAAATTGAAGCGCAACGCGGGAAATCCCAGTCCGTTCAGGGCCTTCATGGCATGGAAGACGACCTTGTTGTGCATGGTCCCGCCGTAGAGCGGGTGAGGATGGCAGACCAGGGCAGCATGGGTGGCGTCCGGCCTGCCCGCATTCAGCAGAGCCTCAAGGCGTCCGGCCGGGCCATCCAGGAACAGGCTTTGGATCTGGGTCGAAGATTCCACGCGCTCAGCGCACAGCATACCAGCACGAGCACGCTCTAGCGGGGAACGCGCTCGACTGGCTCACAGAGACAACAGGCTGATATCCTTCGCCGATGGACGTCGTCGCGCTCACCCGCCGTCTGGTGGACATCGAATCGGTCACCGGCCGCGAAGGACCGGCCGGCCAGTTCCTGCTGCAGTTCCTGCGCGACGAAGGCTGGGACGCGTCGCCGATCCCGGTGGACCAGCAGCGGCTCAACGTATTTGCCCGTCCGAAGACCGCGTCTCCGGCGGTCGTCTTCTGCACTCATATGGACACGGTGCCGCCGTTCTTCGGATCTTCCGAGGACGCGGACAACGTTTACGGGCGCGGGGCCTGCGATGCCAAGGGGATCATGGCCGCGCAGATGACCGCCGCCGGACGCCTGCGCGACCAGGGCGCCGCGGTCGGGCTGTTGTTCACCGTGGGCGAAGAACGCGATTCGATCGGGGCCAAGACCGCCAACCAGTACGCGCCGGGCTCGCGCTTCCTTATCGACGGCGAGCCGACCGACAACCGGCTGGCGATCGCGACCAAGGGCGTGTTGAACGTCCGGCTGCGGGCGCGCGGGAAGATGGCGCACTCAGCTTATCCGGAAGGGGGCGAATCGGCCATCGAAAAGCTGGTGGATGCTCTGGCCCGGCTGCGCGCCATGGAATTGCCGAGCGTGCCGGAGATCGGCGCCTGCACGATGAACATCGGCACTATCAGCGGCGGGCGCGCGCCCAACGTGGTCGCCGACGAGGCCCACGCCGACATCCTCTACCGCATGGTGACTGCATCGGACGATCTTAAACAGCGGATCCGCCAGTGGGTCGGTTCGCTGGTGGAGGTCGACTTTGGCGCCGACTCGCCTTTCATGAAGCTGCGCACCGTGGACGGGGTGCCCTCGATGGTGGCTTCGTTCTCCACCGACATCCCCCACCTGCGCAACTGGGGCGAGCCGCTGCTGCTGGGGCCCGGCTCCATCCACGTGGCCCATACCGAGCGCGAGTCCGTGCCCAAGAAGGCCCTGCACGAGGCCGTCGAGCTGTACTGCTCGGTAGCCCAGAAACTGCTGCAGTCTTGAACGGGACACACCCGAGCTACTCACTTCCCTGGCCGGCCTTTCCCGGTTACAATTCGCGCACGTTGGGTGTGGGAGCCGTTTCCTTTCCGGAGTGACCATGGCACAGCCGTCCCCAGTGATTCTGTTGGTTTGTCCAAAGTGCGGCCGAAAGTATTCCAGCGAACCCGGGAAGCTCTCGGGGAAACCGGTCTGCCAGGACGACGGCTCGGTTTTGGTGCTTCCCGAGAACGATTCCGGCGCCACCCTCGCCATGGGCATGGATACGGTAGCTGCGCCCGCTCCCGGCCGGGCCACTGATGCCGCTACCTTGGACTTCAGCTCCACCACTGCCAGCATGCAGCCGACGGTGGCGCCCAGCGGCTCGCACCAGGAGCGGCCCTCGGTGGTCTCGCAGCTCCGTTCGGTGACCTCGGCGGCGAGCACGGCGGCGGCTCCGGCCACCAAGTACGCCATCAGCGGGAAGCTTGGGCAGGGCGGGGTCGGCGAAGTGCTTTTGGTGGAAGACCGCGATCTGGAGCGCTCGGTGGCCATGAAGCGCCTGCTGCCCCAGCCGGGCGGCACCGTGGCCGAGGACGCGCTGACCCGCTTCCTGCGCGAGGCCCAGACCACCGGCCAGCTCGAGCACCCCAACATCGTGCCCGTGCACGACGTCGGGCTCGACAGCCAGGG
>DATKKJ010000224.1 GCA_035543055.1 Terriglobales bacterium
CGAAGCGGCAGCGGCAGCGCCTGAGCGGCGTCCATCGCATCTCGTTCAGGCCAGCACCGGAGGAGCGCCGCCCTCACCCGCCCTGCTGGCTCGCTTGGCCAAGCTGAACATGAAGGTTACCCACCTTTACGGTCTGACCGAGTCCTACGGTCCAGTGATGATCTGCGAGTGGCAGCCGGAGTGGTCGGCGGAATCGCCCGAGCGGCAGGCTCGGCTGAACGCGCGCCAGGGTATCGGCAACGTGGTCACAGGCGGCGTCGACGTTTTCGATACCGATGGTCGTCCCGTCCCCTGGGACGGCGAGACCATGGGCGAGATCGTCCTGCGCGGCAACAACACCATGCTGGGCTACTACCGCGACGAGCCAGCCACGCGCGCTGCCACGCTCAATGGCTGGTTCCGCACAGGCGATCTCGGGGTGCGGCATCCGGATGGCTACGTCGAGCTCCGCGACCGGGCCAAGGACATCATCATCACCGGCGGGGAGAACGTGGCCTCAGTCGAGGTCGAACGGGTGCTGGTGGAGCATCCGGCGGTGCTCGAAGCTGCGGTGATCGGCCGCAGCGACGACAAATGGGGAGAGGTGCCCGTCGCCTTCGTGGTGTTGCGGCAGGGGCAATCGGCGACGGCGGCGGAACTGATCGAGTTCGTGCGCGCACGTATCACCCACTTCAAGGCGCCCAAGGAGATTCGCTTCGATGAACTGCCGAAAACGTCGACTGGCAAGGTGCAGAAGCATGTGTTGCGCGAACGGGCAGCCGGCAAAGAGCAAAAGCTGGTCGCGGATAATCGCTGAGCGGGATAATGCAAAGCTCTTGCGTTTGTCATCCTGAGCCGCCCGAACCGAGCACCCGCGAGGTGAGGGCGAGCGAAGGATCTGCGCGATTCTCATGCTAGGCCAAGCCGGCGGAGGACGAGAGTAATGACGGTGTCAAGATCCTTCGCTTGCGACCGCGCGGCCCTGAGATCAGGAGCCGCTTTTTAAGGGGCGGCACAATGAGGCACCCGGGAGGACCCGGCACTTCGTGCCGGGCTAAATTCGGTCGTCGTTGCGCGACTAACAGAACACTGATGAAAAACCCGACTGCGACTTCTTCAGGTTGCTGATAACTTCATGATGCCCGGGAGGCTCTCATGGCACTACGTACCCCTGAACAATTCCTCAACGGCCTGCGCGATGAGCGCGAGGTTTACTATCGCGGGCAGCGCGTTCAGTCGGTGGTTGAGCATCCCGAACTTGGTGTGGCTGCGCGGCACGCCGCCATCGACTTCAAGATGGCGGAGGACCCCAGGTACCGCGATCTGGCGCTCGCTCATGACGGCAGCGACGTGTACTCGGCCTACTACCGCATTCCTCGCGATTCCAAGGATCTGCTGTCTCGCTCCAGGCTGATCGAGGCGGGCACGGCCGAGGGTGCAACCCTCGTCATCCTTATTAAAGAGATTGGCACCGACGCTCTGTTCGCACTGAAGCGCGTGCTCGGGCGCGCCGGCGAGAAGCAGGGGCTCGAGCGCGTCAACGCGTTCTACAAGTTCTGCCGCAACCGCGACCTCGCGCTGGCGGTCGCCCAGACCGACGTAAAGGGCAACCGCAGCAAGCGCCCAAGCGAGCAGGAAGATCCCGACCTCTACGTTCGGGTGGTGGAGGAGCGCTCGGACGGCATCGTGGTTCGCGGGGCGAAGGTCCATACCTCCTGTGCGCCGTACGTGGACGAGATCATCGTGCTCCCCAGTCGCAGCATGGGACCCGGAGACGAGCCCTGGTCGGTCGCATTCGCCGTGCCCGTTGCCACGAAAGGAGTGCGTCTCTACGCCTCTGATTTTCTGCACGGCACCGACGATCACATCAACCGGCCCATCTCCACCACCCACAAGATGATTGAGACGCTTACCGTCTTCGACAACGTCTTCGTTCCTTGGGAGCGGGTGTTTTTCGAGGGGAAGAACGATCTGGCCAGCGCTGCTGCGCTGACCTTCGTGGAGTTCCATCGCTTCACCGCTGTGAGTTATAAGTTGCCGCTGCTGGATGGTCTTGTCGGTGCGGCTATTGCGGTGGCGCGCGCCAACGGCATCGAGCGCGCCAGCCACGTGCGTGACAAGCTCACCTGGCTCGGGGGCTATGCAGAGATGGTCCGCGGCCTCACCGAACTCGCCGCCCTGCGTTGTCAGGTGGAGGAGGGCGTGGCCTATCCGCATGTGTTCACCACCAACATGGCGAAGTGGGTCTTTGCCCGCGACTTCCACCAGGCTATGGAAGTGGTGCAGGACCTCGCCGGGGGATTGCTGGTCACCGGTCCCGCCGGCAGCGACTGGGAGTCTCCCGAAGTTCGCCCGGTGCTGGAGAAGTATCTTCGCGGCGCCTGGCCGGCGGAGCGGCGGCTGCCGGTGCTGAACCTGATCGCCGAGCTGACCGCGCGCCTCTACGGTGGATATCAGGCGGTGCTGGCCGTTCACGCCGAGGGCTCGATTGAGGCGGAAAAGCTGGCCATGTTCCGCGCTTACAATCCGGAGCGGGCCGTGAATCTCGCCATGAAGCTGGCGGGTTTGGACCAAAAGAAGTAGCCTGATCTGTAGAGACGCAGCATGCTGCGTCTCTACGCGTATGAGGCG